>JBAVGF010000262.1:0-10769 GCA_049684675.1 Thermodesulfobacteriota bacterium
TCAGTATCTTATGAAATAAACTTTGTCCTTGACAAAGGAATAAATGTGGTTTATTAGTTTAGTAATTGTTCGTATCCCGTCGTGCGTCAATAGTTCACTATGGTGAACACGATCCGCAAGGGAAGAGTCCAATTCAACACTCGTTTTTTTAGCGTTAGGAAAGGAGGTTGCTATGGTCGATCAGAAGGAAGGACTCTCAACAGCTGAGAGCCTGCGTAGAACTCGTACCTACGGGCAGTTCAGGTGCCATAATCCGAGTTGCATGGGAAGACTTCAGCCCCAATCCGGAATAAACCAGGTAAAATGCCCAGCCTGCGGCATGGAATATCGGGTGGCTTGGATCAAAAGTGGTTTTCCTCGCATCAGAGGTCCCGTGTGGGATGTAAACAAGAAATTAGCGGAAGAGGCGTTCGAAAGAAAAATGAAGGAGGAAAAGAAAGATGGCCCTAAATAGGAAGATAGCGTATATTGATCTCTCCACAGGCAAGATAGAAATCCGGCCTATTCCGATCGAGGTGCGGAGAAAATTCCTGGGAGGCCGAGGACTGGATGCCTACTTGCTTTACAATCACACGAAGAAGGGATGCGACCCCCTCGGTCCTGACAATACGATCATGGTCAGCGGTGGAGTTTTGACCGCCACCTTGGCTTCAGCAACCGCCAGAACCCATGTGATGGCCAAATCCCCTCTTGGAGGTTTGCTCGGAAGCTGTAATATGGGAGGCTTCTTTGCTCCTGAGTTGGCCTGGGCAGGCTTTCATCATCTTGTCATCAAAGGTAAGGCAGAAAAGCCCGTTTACCTGTGGATCCACAACGGCAAAATCGAAATCCGCGATGCCCGCGGCCTTTGGGGTAAAACCACCACTGAAACCCAATGGGCCATCCGTGAAGAATTGGCGGATGAGGATGTTAAGAGTTTGGTCATCGGTCAAGCCGGTGAAAATAAGGTCCGAATCGCCAACGTCATGACCGGAATCAAAAATTCCGGCGGAAGGACCGGAATGGGAGCGGTCATGGGCTCAAAGAATTTGAAGGCCATTGCCGCCCGGGGCACCATGGATATCAAAATCGCCTATCCGAAGGAAGCCCTCGACTATAACAAGCGCTTTATCGATCAGATCACGAGCGCTAAGGTTAACCAAACTCAGGGGACCCTCGGCACCCCCTTTATTTGGGGGGCCACCAATTCCTGGGGGGGCGTCCGATGCAGAAATTTTCAGTATAACCAAGAGCTCTATTGCGATGAAATTGAGCCGGAAGCGATCGATGAGGTCTGCGCGGAAACGATAGGTCCTTACCACATGGCTGGCTGCTTTGGTTGTCAGGTCCACTGCCGGGCCAAGTATAAGATTCCTTCCGGACCTTATGCGGGAATCTACGACGAGGGACCGGAGTATACTTCCCAGGGCGCTTTTTGCGGAGAGCCGGATTGCCGGAGCATAGAGACCCTGCTGACGGGTAATCACCTGGTGGATCAGTGGGGAATGGATAACCTCGAGACCGGAAGCCTGATCTCCTGGGCGATGGAGCTTTATGAACTGGGAATCCTCACCAACAAAGAGACCGATGGCTTGGAGCTACGGTTTAGCAATGATGAGGCGCTCCTGGAGATGACAAGACGAATTGCTTTCAGGGAGGGCTGGCTGGGGAATGCCTTGGCCGAGGGGGGAATCATCGCTTCCGAAATGATTGGAAAGAATTCGTTTGACTACCTGATTCAGGTGAAGGGGGTGAGCAACCTTCACTCGGATGAGCGAGCAACACCCGCCCTGGCGCTTAACATTGCGACCGCTTCCCGCGGCTCCGATCACTTAAGAAGCCGCCCGGCTATTGACCTGTACCATTTACCGCAAGAAGTGATGAGAAAGATATACAGTAACCCGGTGCCCTACGACGGACCACTGAGCTCGGAGCACACGGAATACATCGGCAAGCCGTGGCAGGTCTTCTGGCACGAGAACTGCTATATGGCCGTGGATTGCCTCGGTATCTGCAAGTATCACACCGTCTTCTTGGGGCCCACGCTTCCCAATTTCGAAGACTGGCCGAAAGTGCTTCGCTACAATACGGGGCTGGAGTTTACCCCTCGAGAGGTTTGGGACATTGCGGAGCGATGTAACATGATTGAGCGGCTATTCAACCTTCGCGAAGGCTTACAGAGAGAGGATCTCAAAAAGGGCGATATGCTGAATCACCGCTATTTTGACGAGCCCTGCCGCCGGGGAGCGCCCGATGTCGTCGGCAGAGTGATCGACCGAGAAAAATTCAAGAAGATGGTAGATGAATTGTACGAATACAAGGGTCTTGATAAGAACGGCGTTCCAAAGCCCGAAACCCTCAAGAGGCTCGGCCTGGAGAAGGAACCATCCCACTTGTTGTAATACAAAGCGAATTTAACCAATGACAGCGAATGAATCGAAATCAATAATGATTCGTCAAATTCGTTCCCATTCGAGGCATTCGTCTTCAGTGAAAGGAGAAAGTTAATGGAACCCATGGGTAAAGTTCTGGCAATCACTCCCGAGAAATGCACCGGCTGCAGGCTTTGTGAGCTCGTTTGTTCCGTTTTCCATGACGGCGTATCGAATGCTGATCGGAGCCGCATCAAAATTATGAAATGGGAGTCAGAAGGGCTTTATATTCCCATGTCCTGCCAGCAGTGTCAGGACGCCCCCTGTATGATGGTTTGCCCCGTGAAGGCCATCTCCCGGGATGAGAAACTCAGCCGGGTGATGGTAAACCACACTATTTGTATCGGATGCCGTTCCTGTGTGACGGTCTGCCCCTTCGGCGCGATGAATTTCAGCGCCATTGACAGGAAGAATTTTAAATGCGATCTCTGCGATGGAGACCCGCAGTGCGTCCGTTTCTGTGACATGAAAGCCGTGGATTACGTGGAGGCCGACCGGGTGAGCATCTTGAAGAAAAAGGCTGCCGCCGAGAAAATCTCTATGGCTCGAAGGGAAGCCGCAGCCTTGGAGTCAGAATCCCGCTAAGGCGGAGGACGTGTAGAAAATTTGATGCCGTTCATCCTCCGGCAAGCATAATGACAAGGTGGATGTCGTCGCTATCCTTAACGGGTTTAACGAGTTCATTGGGGTACGCAGTGGCATCATTTACAAAAACCTCAACATTGTTTTGCAATTTATCCTTTCTGACAAACAGCGCTCTCTCCATTCCGGGAAACTGCCTGATGAGCTGGTTCAGACATTCACCCACTGTTCTCCCCTCCACCGTTACCACCTCCAGGCCGTTGGTATACTGACGATGAGTGGCATGAATATGGACATTAACAGGCATATTTACCTCATTCCTGCCAATTCGAACGCCCCCCTTGTAACCCCTTTATTTCGATTTTAAGAGCGTGTGGGCCACCACCATCCTTTGGATTTGATTCGTCCCTTCAAAAATCTGAATAACCTTTGCATCTCTCATCATTCGCTCAACAGGATGATTTCTGGTAAGACCTTGCCATTCCAAAATCTGGACAGCATCGGTCGTCACCTTCATGGCCACATCGGAGGCAAAGTATTTCGACATGGCGGAGAACATCTGAACCGGGGTCCCCTTCACCTTCTCATCCATCATCTCCGCCGCTTTATAAACCAATGCTCGAGCTGCCTCAATCTCCACAGCCATATCGGCCAGCATCAACGGAACTCCCAGAGCGGCTCGGGTTCCCTCTCCCCAGCCTTTTTCCTTAGCAAACCGGATGAGATAATTCAGAGCGCCCTGCGCCAAACCTACGGCTTGCGCACCAATGGCCGGTCTTGATCGATTTAGCGTCCTCATCATTAGCCACCAGCCCGCTCCCTCATCTCCAACCCTTTGGGCAACAGGAACCTTGACGTCTTCCAATACGACTTCCGTGGTATTGGAGCCCCGAATGCCCATCTTCTCTTCGGTCTTCCCTATGGAAAGGCCGGGAGTTCCTTTTTCCACCACAAAGCCCGTTATCCCTTCTATTCTTTTACCGGGATGAGTCGTGGCAAAGACGGTATAGAAATCAGCCACGCCACCGTTCGTGATGAAGCATTTCCGTCCGTTGATGACATAATGGTCGCCATGCAATACGGCTTTGGTCCGGACTGAAGCGGCATCCGAACCCGACTCCGGTTCAGTCAAACAAAAACAGATCAGACCTTTCTCTCCGGCTAAACGCGGTAGCACTCTCTCCTTCAGTTCATTGGTCCCTCCCAAAACCACAGGCATGGTCCCGACGGCTTGGACGATCACGAGGAGGGCAGAAGAGGCACAGGCCTTGGCAATCTCTTCGGCGACCAGACAGAAAGAAGTGATATCTGTATCCATTCCTCCGTACTGTTTAGGAATCACGAGGCTCAAAAAACCGTACTTAGAATAGACCTCGGCAAGGTCCCAGGCAAATTCGCCCTCGGCATCAATCTCTGCCGCCCGCGGGGCGACGACCCTTGTCGCTACCTCCTTAGCTTTTCTTCTCCAGCTTTCTCTTCGTTCTTCGATATCACTCATCGGTCCACACTCCTCAATGCCCTACATATTTGATCCGCCGGAGACATCCACCGCAGCTCCGGTCATAAAACTCGCCTCATCTGATGCCAGGAAAGCGACTACATTGGCAACTTCCTCGGGTTTGCCGATCCGACCCAGGGGAGTATGGTCGAGAATCACATTTTTGTATTTCTCGGGCATTTTGGCAATGGTGGGGGTTAGAGTTAATCCTGGCACAACCACGTTGACATTGATCTGATAACGTCCGAGCTCCCTGGCCACGCTCTTCGTCAGACCCATGATCCCTGCTTTGGCAGCACTATAACTGATCGCCGCTATTCCCCCACTTTTCCCGTAAATGGAAGAAATATTAACGATCTTGCCGTAGCGATTCTCGATCATATGAGGAGCAACCGCCTGAATACAGTTCAGGGTTCCCTTCAGGTGGACGCCCAATACCGCATCCCAATCCTCTTCTTTCACTTTCAGAAGCGTCGCTCCCCGGTCAAATCCGGCATTGTTGACCAAGATATCTATTCTCTTCCAGGCACCCAATACCTGACTCACCATGTTCTGAACTGATCTTTGATCGGCTACATCCACAGCAACGAACATGGCTTTTCTACCCAGAGCCTCAATCTCTCCCGCCGTTTGAGCACCAGTATCCGGATTCATCTCAGCAATAACCACATCCGCTCCTTCTTGGGCCGCCTTCAATGCAATGCTCCGACCGATCCCCTGCCCCGCTCCGGTAACTACCGCTTTCTTCTCCTTCAGTCTCATCTTTTTGCCTGACGAAACCTGAATATTCTACGAAAGGCCAAAAATTTCAAAAATTCTAACAGATGGGCCAATGGTCGTCAATCTATTTGTTATTCTTGCCCTCCCCCAGTTTTTTTGAAGTCTTACAACGCCACCCGGCCGAGCTCCTCAGAGAGGCTTCACAGGCGGCACCGCTTTGCGCTTGGGCGGACGGATCCCAGCGTTATGAGGAAGTCCAGTATCTCACTCCGTCGGATTACGAAATATTTTCTGAGAAGTCTTTCATGATGGAATCGTCACCCTCGAACAATGAAAACTGCCAAATATTATCCTCCCCCTTGATGGGGGAGGATGAGGTAGGGGTGGACCTCGTATGATCCCCCTCACCCCGCCCTCTCCCGCCAGGGGAGAGGGGGTAATCGGTTTATTTTCTGATCGATCGGTCTTATGGATCCTTGAAGAGGGGGTTGGGAGGGAGGATGAGGAAAAACTGGGGAGGCCGTAGAAGGCCTCCCTTTGGATCAGTTATCTTTCCAGGTTGGTTTTCGTTTATCTAAGAAGGCTTTGAGTCCTTCGATGGCATCATGGGTTTTCATTAAACGATCCAAATAGATTTTCTCAATGACTTTGAGTCCCCTTTCCGCATCGTCATTGAGACCGGCAAGGGTGGCCTCCTTCGTCAATTTCAAAACAGTCCCGCTCAACTTCTTAAACTTCTCAACAAATCTGCTCACTTCTTCAGCGAAGGAAGCTTCGGGAACGATCTTATTGATCATCCCCAAGGCCAATGCCTCTTGAGCGCTGATGACATCGCCAGAGAGAATCAGTTCCAGGGCCTTCTTTCGCCCCATCATTCTCGGGAAAACCAAAGCGGCAATGGGAGGAAAGACCCCAACCTGGATCTCAGGTTGTCCGAACTTTGCCTTCTCCGTTGCCATAACCATGTCGCAGTAAACAGCTAATTCACACCCTCCTCCCAGGGCGGAACCGTTCACCACTGCAATGGAAGGAACCTTCAGGGCGTCCATCAGGCGGAACATTCTATGAAAGACTTCGATCATCTTATAAACCAGATCGCCGAGATGTTCTCCGACATCCACGCCGGCAGAAAATGCCTTTCCGGCTGCCTGAATGACCAGCAGCTTCAAAGCCTTCTCTTTCAAGAGGCTCTCAAAATAAGTATTGATCTCCTCCATCATCTCAATATTGAGGACATTGACGGGAGGCCGGTTCAGTGTAAGAGTGGCCACTCCATCTTCCAGCTCTGTCTGAATATGCTTGAATGCCATGGGTTTCACCTCCTTTTACCGGTACTCGGGGATCGTGAATGGTGATTCGCAAATGGTCGACTTGTCAATGGAAAATCTCTAAAAAAGATACCCTTTGGGCGAAAGACGATTTTTAGCCCAAAGGGTATCCGTCTCATCGACCATCCTCATCCTACTTCTGCGGTTTGCCTAATACTTCCTCAAAGAATTTTTCATCCAGGATCTTGCCTTCTGCAATATTCTGACGGTACTTGATGAAGTTGATGACATCCTGGCCGGTGATCTTCTTTGTATTGAAGGCCCCAAACCCGAGGAATGCCTCGCCCATCATGTTGGCTGCCAGCCAGTGCCTGTTGTAGTTCTTCGAGTAGTCCCAGAAAAATTTCTTTTTCGCCCGGATCGAATCAATCGATTTAATCAGACAGCCGGGGAACAGGTTGGTAAAGGTCCAAGCGATCTTATCCACTTCGCCGTCGAGCAAAGAGAAATCATAATCGTTGTTTTTCAGTTTGTTGTTCACCCATTCTCTTGCCTTTTTGAATTCCTCACCTGTCTTAAATTCCCCGTAGACAATCTCGCCATTCTCAACATACTTGTCGGTGATGACCTGCGGGTTGCGAACCCAATTCCCTTTCTCGTCCTTGAGGACAGGAACGCACTTGGAGATGAGTGTCTTCATCTTCATCTTGTAAGCGCTCCACATCTCGCAGCTTACGCAGTTCCACATGGCGTCTTCCATTCCCAAGAACCAGGGCAGAAAGTCAGAAGAGCCGCCATCCGGAGCAGAGCCATGCCGGGGACCCGCCTGTCCAAAGATGGCCAGATCCGATGAGATCGCCAGGTCACAGGCCATTCCAATCTCCTGGCCACCTGCCACCCTCATCCCGTTCACACGGCAGATGACAGGCTTCTTACACATCAGGATGGCGTCCACCATGTTGTTAAAGAGCTCCATGTAAGCTCCGTACTCCTCCGGACGCCTGCTGTAATACTCGGAGTACTCCTTCGTGTTCCCGCCGGTGCAAAATGCATTGGCACCGGTTCCAGTAAAGATGGTACAAACAACGGAGCGGTCTGTTGAAGAATTCTCCATGCCGGCAATAACGCCCTTCACCATTTCCGTGGTATAGGAATTATACTGTGCGGGATTATTCAGTGTAATCCATGCAATGTATATGCCGGGTACCACGTTCCCTTTCGGATCTTTTAAAGGTCTCTTTTCGTAGATCGTGGAGGGAGCCTTTGTTCCCCAGTGTTCCGAGCCATATCGATCATGATTCTTCTCTTCACTCTCTCTTGGAACCCAATCTATCGACATAAAAACTCCTCCTTTCTATTTTCGGATCAGACTTTCTCATTCCATTTTCTCTCAACCCTGACCGCTAAAAATCGGGCGTCAGAACCATCCTCTTCGCCGGAGAACCGGCCTTGTGAACCTCTTCAAAGACCGACTGGATCTGGCTCATCGGCCTGGTCTCCACAAAAGGACCGATGTCGATCTTTTTCGAGAGGACCATGTCCAGTACGATCGGATAGTATTCTGGCAGACATCCCCATGTCCCGATCATCTCTGCATCAAAGGCCATGAGTCGAGAAATGCTATATTCATTCTTGGCCATCCCAAATCCAATCAAGACCAACTTTCCGGTGAAGGAAAGCATCTCAAGAGCAATTTCTTGCCCTGCCTTGGTTCCGGTTACCTCAAAAATCTTCCAGCCAAAACCCGCTTCCAGACCATTCTTCTTGCAGATCTCCCGAAATTCGTTTCGGAGATCCTTGATGGCCTTATCTTGAGAACTGATTACAAAATCGACCCCGTATTTTAAGGCCCTCTGCAATTTCTCTGGATTTCTTGCAATACCGATGACCGCTTTCGCGCCCAGAGCCTTTGCCGTTTGAGCCATATAGACACCGACTCCGCCAGTGACACCAATGATAATGACATTGTCCCCCGGTTGGAGGTCTGCCCTTTTAGATGCTTGATAAGGCGTGGTGGCCGCATCGGCGACAACCGCCAATTGCTCCAAAGGAATACTCCCACGATTCCTTACCTCACAGAGATCAACAGACGGAACAGGGATATAACTCGAAAATCCCCCGTAGACTCCCAGACTGTTTCCAGGCATCTTCTGGACTAAACAACGATTTCCTCTACCGGTTTTACAGAGGAGGCATTTTCGGCAAGGCATCACGGCTGGGATGATCACTTCCTTCCCCATCCATTTCTCATCTCCAGCCACGACTGTCCCACTGATCTCATGTCCGAGAGTTAAAGGTGGTTTTTGCACGGTTGGCACGCCATCGTAAAAATAACCGAGATCGGTATGACAGACCCCGCATCCTGCCACCTTCACCAACACTTCACCGGGAGCCAAAGATGGAACTGGAATGGAAGCCTTGGCTAACTTGCCGGGCTTCACCTCTCCAGTCTCTTTATCCTTTGACGTCGGCTGAACCATTTGCCAAGTCTCAATCTTATCAGGTATTGTTGCCATTTATTTCACCCCTTTCTTGTTTTGAAATATTAATTTCCTTTCTACCGCAATCAGGAATTTCGTGTTTCGTGTTTTATTCGCATTCCTCCTTTCTAGTCAGATTTTCGCAATGGAGTTTAGGTCATTCCGAGTCCGCCATCTACACAGAAGAGCTGGCCGGTAATATAGTTCGACTCGTCCGATGCCAAGAAGACGAACGTAAGGGCTACCTCTTCTGGTTCCGCAAATCGCCCCAGCAAAACCCTGCCCGTATAAATCTCCCTCAACTTTGGGTCTGTTCGAACCTTCTCCATCATCTCAGTACTGACATATCCCGGCTGGACCACATTCACCGTAATCCCATAGCCCGCCAATTCTCGTGCAGCCGACTTGGTGAGAGCGACGATCCCTCCTTTTGCTGAACTATAGTTGATTTGTCCTTTTGTGCCCCACAACCCGGCTGAGGAAGTCATATTGATGATCTTACCACTTTTTTGTTCCATCATATACTTAGAAGCTGCCTGGATGCACAGGAAGGGTCCTTTGAGGTGGATGTCGATCACTTCGTTCCACTGTTCCTCTGTCATTTTGTAGAGCATATTGGGTTTTGATACTCCTGCATTGTTCACCAGAATGTCAATCTTTCCAAGGTGGTCAATGGCTGTTTGGATAATTCTTTCTACGTCGGCCTTCACTGCCACATTCCCCTTCACAGCTACTGCTCTTCTTCCCATCTTTTTAATCATTTCAACAACTTCTTGTGCTGGTTGATCCTTACTCGCATAATTGACAACAACGTCGGCCCCTTCCTTTGCATAGGCAAGACAGATCGCCCTGCCGATACCTCTTCCTCCACCTGTGACCACTGCAACTTTACCCTCCAGTCTGCCCATCAGATCCTCCTTCTTTTAATTTCTTGAAAATACCTCGGTGACATTGGAACCCCGCGGATTCTTCCCTTTTACTTTCGTTTTCCCCTTCACCTTATATCCTGCTAATCCCTTGCATAAAATATCGATGATAATCCCCGAAAGCTCCTTGGGAGTCATGGATCCTTTGGGATCGTACCAGAGATAGATGCCGTTACACGTCCCGAACAGAATAAAGGTGAGGACTTTCAATTGATCTTCCGAAATCTGGCCTTCAAAAAAGTCTGAAAGGACGTTCCGGACAATTCGGTGATATTGCCTTTCCTGTTCACCGATGATTTTGAAATATTCCGAAGGGAGCAGGTGCCCTTCATGAATCGTTGTTTTGGCCTCGGCAATATATTTCGTATAGAACTCGATATGGCGGGAGATGATGAATTGAATCTTCGCAAAATTCTGATCGATCTTCTTCAATTCCTCCTCCAAGTCTTTCAGGAGAAGACCCATGAAATTCGTAGAAATAAAATAGAGCATCTCATTCTTGCTCGAAAAGTAATGATAAATACCTCCCTTGCTCAATCTGGCTGCCGCCGAAATATCGTCCATGCTCGTTTCCAAAAACCCTTTTTCATTAAAAAGCCTGGCAGCGGCTTTGGCGATGCCGGTCATTTTGCGTAACTCTTTTGGGGTGAATTGTTTCAGATATTTTTCCATCGAGAGGTCCCAAAAAGCATGGCGGGTAAAAAAACCGACTGTTTGGTTTAAATCCGACCGGTCGGTTGAAAATTAACACAGGCATCCTCCCTTGTCAAGAAAAAAAGTTCCGGTGTCAAGCCAATTTAGAAATGTCCTATTCTTACCAAAGTAGAAATGTCCTGTTTTCAGGGTTGAGATTCAATGGATCTTCCTCGTTCATAACGATGTTT
>JBAVGF010000263.1:0-1500 GCA_049684675.1 Thermodesulfobacteriota bacterium
GCATATTAGGTGCCAGAGCCCCCTGAATCAAGCCTGTAAGTCCGCCAATCGAAAAGAGGAAGATAAAGGCGAGGCAGAAGAGGAGAGGAGGTTCGATGACAATAGCGCCTTTGTGCAGAGTGGCGACCCAGTTGAAGACTTTGATTGCGCTGGGAATGGCCACCAAAAAAGTGAGAAGGGAGAAAAGGATGTCGGCGAAGTCACTCTGGCCGCTGACAAACATATGATGGCCCCAGACGAGAGATCCTACTGCGGCAATCGCCATGCCCGAAATGGCGATCGCCATATATCCAAAAATCCTTTTCCTGGCAAACACGGGGACCACATCGGACACAATCCCCATCGCCGGAAGGATCATGATGTAGGTTGCTGGATGGGAATAAATCCAGAACATATGCTGGTAAAGAATGGGATCGCCCCCCTTGGCTGGGTCAAATACACCTACCCCAAAAAATCTTTCCATAATAATGAGGACGAGAGTAATTCCGATCACAGGGGTGACAAGTATTTGGACCCATGAGGTAGAATAAATCGCCCATACGAAAAGGGGCAAACGATTCCAGGTCATTCCAGGAGCCCTGAGTCGATGGGTCGTTGTCACGAAATTGAGCCCAGTCAGAATGGAGGACATACCGAGGACAAAAACGCCGAAGACAGCAAGTGGAACATTAACGGTCGTTCGCAGACTGTATGGTGCATAAAATGTCCACCCTGTATCAGGGGGACCCCCGCCAGTGAAAACGGAGATAACGACGATAATCGCTCCGGTGATAAAAAGCCACCAGGATAAAAGGTTTATCCTTGGAAAGGCAACATCCCTGGCGCCGATCTGAATCGGGAGAAAGAAATTTCCGAAAATCGTAGGAATCGCTGGAATGACGACAAGAAAGATCATGATAATCCCATGCAACGTAAAAAGAGAATTATACGTCTGCGGCTTCATAATGGTGCCTGGCGCAAGCATCTGCAGTCGCATAAAGAATCCGAGAACAACTCCGCTGAAAAAGAAGGCCATGACGAAAATGAAGTAAAGAATCCCGATCCTTTTGTGGTCCAGTGTAAGAATCCATGAAAGGATTCCACGATATTTCCCGTGGTCTTCATAGAAAGTGATTCTTGGGTGAATGTTCTCCGTCGCTCCCGTTGATGTCATTCCTGTTGCTCCTCTTAAGTATGCTGTTTTTTGCCTTTGAAAAGAAGGAACACAACAAATAATATCGCAAAAAGTAGGGTAACGCTTCCAGTGACTCTCAACATATTGAAGACGAGTTTGTTGGCTTTTGGATCATAGCTGAAGCAGAACCGAACCACCTTGGCAATAGTGGGCCCAATCCTGCCCTGGGAAGCTTCTACAAGCGCCAGTTTAAGGTCAAAGGGGAGGGGATCCGCTCCATACATGTAGCGGACAATCTTTCCATCAGGGGCAAGAATAACTAATGATACTGGATGCTCAAAATCTTCCCCCACTCTTTTGAAGTGGAAGCCTATACCATCCGTCAG
>JBAVGF010000264.1:0-4944 GCA_049684675.1 Thermodesulfobacteriota bacterium
AAATTATTGACAAATTATTGACGAAATTCTTGATTTCGACTGAAATGTTGAATTTTGTTGGAAAATCCCAAAAACAATATTTCAGTAACATAGGTCTTCTTAGATCTTTAAGACACCTATCAGGCGACACATGCGTTCCCCCCCCGGTCACTTCTCCTTCTTAAGCTTTTTAATGATCTTTGGGATGAAAAGGGAAAAGACAAATAGCCCGACGGAGAAGAAGACCTTGAAGGAAAGTAATTGACTCCAATCACCGCCTCCCCAAACCTCTTTCAGGGTGCCGACGAAAAAAGTGAAAATGAACGTCCCCACGATGATACCCAATCCAGTGCCAAAAAAATAATCCCAGAACCGGACCTTGGTCAGCCCCATGCCGAAGTTCATCGGGGTAAAGGGAAAATAAACCAGACGCAAATAAAGCACCGTCGCAAACCCGTTCCGTTCAACGGCATCATCGTATTTTCTCAAGCGATCGCCGATCACGGAAGCCGCAAATTCTCTGCCCAGGGTTCGCCCGATCCAGAAAGCGGCGCTTGATCCGACCATGGCTCCTATCCAAACATACAAAAACCCTTGGTAGGCGCCGAAGATAGCCGCTCCCAGAGCAGTGAGCAAGGTGCCCGGCACAAATAAACAGACTCCCACGGCATACACAAATATAAAGAGCAGAGGAGCCCATATACCTGCGGTCTCCAGAAAATGACTTAGGGCTGTTTCCGTAAAAAATTCTTTGACCGAGGTGAACCGGATAAAGTAAACGGCGGCAATGATGAAGACAACAAACAAAGCAGCCTTTATCACCGCTCTTTTACGACCCTTGGCTGGTTCCGGAGCAATAGCTTTCACTCGGTTCTACGATTCGATAAATTAAACCTCAGCGCCGCAATAAATTGCCGAGACAGACTCGGCTGAGACACTGGAAGAGACTTGTAGCGGAACCTTTTGAATACCAAGCACCCCGGTTCATCAACTTTGCAGGACTTCCCTCTTGATGATGTCCTCAATAACCCATTCAACTCCATTAAACCCGCATTACAAGGCTCTGGAAGTGTTCCAGCGAGTCTGTCTGGCGCAACGGCGAGGTAAGTTACCCCTTGGCTTATCGCCTCCAAGCCAGCCATCGAGTAAACAATCCTTTAATAAAAGGAGTCAACCGGGTGCGGTTGTAGGCGTCGGCCACCTGTTTGATGGCTTCCGCCTGTGTTGGATAGGTATGAATAACGTTTGACAATGTTCCCAGTCCCAGATTGCCCACGATCGCCAGGGTGATCTCACTCAGCATCTCTCCGGCATGACGGGCCACGATGGTTGCTCCGAGAATCTTGTCCGTTCCTTTCCTAACGTGAATCTTAACAAAACCTTCTTCCTCTCCATCGGCGATGGCACGGTC
Source organism: Thermodesulfobacteriota bacterium (assembly GCA_049684675.1). Classification (GTDB taxonomy): domain Bacteria; phylum Desulfobacterota; class BSN033; order BSN033; family UBA1163; genus UBA1163. The sequence continues at coordinate 1,391 of JBAVGF010000264.1, forward strand.
GACGTCGTTCAACGGTCTTACGAAGGTATCTACAGCGATTCCCTTCTCCTGGGCATCTCTTTCGTACATCCCGACATGGGCAATCTCCGGATCGGTGTAAGTACACCAGGGAATTGTCAAGGCACTTAGTTTCTTGCGCCCCAAAAACAAGGCATTCTGGATGACCATCCGAGCAGTCGCATCCGCGGTGTGAGTAAACTTGTACTTTAGACAGATATCCCCAGCAGCATAGATCCCAGGATTTGTGGTCTGGAGATGTTCGTTTGCCTCGACTCCTTCTCTCTTGTCGTACTTCACCCCTGCGGCCTCGAGATTGAGGCCCTCCACGTTGGGAGCCCGCCCGGCTCCCGCCAGGATCTCATCCACCGCGATCTCTTCTCCTTTTCCCCCGCATTCAATATGAATGACTTTACTCCCATTTTTCTTTTCAACTCGTTTGGTCTTGCAGTCGAGGACCAGGCGGATTCCATCGCGGATGAAGAACTGCTGGAGAATTTCTGCGGCGTCACTGTCTTCACGGTTTAAGATATGAGAAGCATTGTGAAAAAGAATTACCTCAGAACCCAATCGCCGAAACGCCTGGGCCAATTCGCAACCAATGGGTCCCCCACCAATAACCGCCAGACGCCGTGGCCCTTCCGTCAGGGAGAAAACGGTCTCATTGGTGAGAAAGCCAGCTTCGGCTAATCCTTCGATAGTGGGATGCACCGGACGCGTGCCAGTGGCAATCACAGCTTTTTTAAAGCGAAGAGTCTTTCCAGCCACCTCCACGGCATCCGGTCCCGAAAAATGACCTTCTCCCAGGAACAGATCGACCCCCATATCCTTAAACCGTTTCGCTGAGTCATGGGCACTGATCCGAGCCCGAAGCCTTCTCATGCGCTCCATCGCAGCAGGGAAATCGACTTCCATGCCTTGCGGAACCCTGATGCCAAATTGGTTCGCATCACGAATATCAGCCACCACACGGGAGGATCGAATAATGCATTTCGAGGGCACACACCCAACATTGAGACAATCTCCTCCCAGGAGGTGCCGCTCCACCAGGGCGACCTTTGCCCCCAATCCCGCCGCGCCTGCCGCCGTGACCAGGCCCGCCGTTCCTGCTCCAATCACGACAAGATTATAACGGGGGGCTGGTTTAGGGTTTTCCCAGTTGACCGGACGGACATTGGAAACCAAAGCTTCGTTGTAAGCGTCAAGGGGCAGAACCGCCGGGATCGGTTGCATCGCTATCTCCTCCATTGGGTCAGCTTATTCTTTCATGAAAATTTTAATACAAACGCATTTTATTCCATTACAACCTTGCAGGGGGTGATCCCCCTGCCTACCGGCAGGCAGGCTATCACGCCGGTCAGACGGTGCGTTCGGGGAACGCACCCTACAGGAACGGTAAAACCATTTAAGACGTTTGTATTAGTAACACTTTAGCACTTTGTAAAATAACTCCCAGGGGACGCCGATCAGGGATGCCGAGAAAGGATCTCTGAGAGGGGGACCCACCCAACCGATTTTCAAAGAGCTAAAACGTTACGAATTTTCTACTATCATTTCCAATTCATACTAGCGCCCCGCCACAGGACGACCCGGATCCGGCGGTGCAAGCAAAGCAATGTTCTCCGGTAACCACGCGGCGCATTTTTAGATCCAACGGTCTGAAAGATCGTATGTGGTCTGGAGCCCCGTGATTCACGGGAAGGGCGAGCGCCAGGTTGAAGTCGCAGTCATAAAGAGTGCCATCCCATCCCACGCTAATTTGATGGCGACACATCAATCCTGTGACCGTCCGGGGATTGAAGGATTTTCGGAGAAGTTGCAGATAATTCTCCTCTTCCTTTTTCAGGATCAGCTCTGTCCGAAAACGTCCCAGAGGCATATTGGTAATGGTGAGAAGGCGAGTAAAAGTGATACCAAAGCGCTGACCCAGCTCGCGCCGGTAATCTTCTTCAAGGACCAATTGCGGGGGTGGGAGAAATGGTCCTCCGGGGTTGTAGACAAGGTTCAGAGGCAAGCCGGATCCGGAGCCGTAGCCCAGGGCGTTCAGTCGTTTGATGGCCTCTACGCTTTTATCGTAAACTCCTTTACCCCGCTGAGCGCATACGTTCTCTTCAAGGTAACACGGCATGGATGCCACGAGCCGAACCTGGTGGTCCCGGAAGAACTCGGGTAAACCCTCCATGCCCGGCTCCAAAAGCACAGTCAGGTTCGTTCTCACCTGGACTCGGTGACCTCCTTGGCAAAGGGCCTCTACAAAACGGCGGAAATTCGAGTTGAGCTCGGGGGATCCTCCGGTCAGATCGATAAGGTTGGGATGCACGCTTTTAGCCGCCCCCAGAACCAGTTGCATGGTTGGCCATCCCATCATCTCCTTTCGTTGGGGGGATGACTCGAGGTGACAATGGGTGCATTGCTGATTGCACCGAAGTCCCAAATTTACTTGCAGAGTCTCGATCTTCAAACTGTACAATCCTTTGTCGCACATACCGGCGATCTGTTTTTCGAAATCGTTCATCCCTATTCCTCCCATGCGAGTTGATTTAACATTCTCGACGAATCCGCCTGACGCCTTCCTCTGATGGATCCTTAACTTGTTCCCCGAGGCGGCTGAAATCGGCCTATAGGATCAACATGGCAATCTGGATCTTTTTTTCTCTCGTCCTTTCAATTAAATATATTCTATTTTATGGGCGGGTAACAAGTAAATAGGTGGAAATCAGTATTTTCCCATAAGAAAACCCTATTACCCATCATCGGGCTGGGTAGATTTGGAGGTTAGCTGATGAACGAGAGGTTAAACTCGCGGTTCCGGACCGTGGAGGAATAACAGAAAGGTCGGAAGCAGGCTTCTCTCCAAACCTCAAAATACTATCCTTTCACTAAGAAAATACAGTCATTGCTCCATTTACTTCAAACAATACCTTTATTAGTATAAATTCAGATAATAAATAATGGGGCCATTCGGTTGGCGTTCCCCCCAGCCGTTTTCCGCGATCATCGAACGGGAGGTAATCTATGACAGGCCAGCTTGTCAGTCCTTTTGAATATTGGCCAAGCCTTCCCCTGAAAGATTGGCAGGACACCTATGCGACTCTCCATATGTGGACACAGATCGTCGGAAAGGTCCGGCTTAGACAGGCGCCGCACATTAACCACTGGTGGCAGGTTCCTCTCTACATGACCCCTCACGGGCTTACCACCTCTCCCATCCCGTACGGCCAGCGCACTTTCGAGGTGCAATTCGACTTCCACGGACACCGGCTCATTGTCCATACTTGCGGTGAGGGCGAGACCGCCAAGTCGTTTCCGTTAGCCACCCGTTCCGTTGCCGAGTTCTACGGGCGGTTCATGGACCTGTTGCGCTCATTGGATCTGGAGGTCCGGATTTGGCCTGTACCCGTCGAGGTGGAGAATCCGATTCCCTTCAAACAGGACCGAACGCATGCGGCTTATGACCCTGAATATGCATCAAGGCTCTGGCGCATCCTCGTGCAGTCGGACCGGGTGTTCCAGATCTTTCGTTCCCGCTTCATCGGCAAGTGCAGCCCCGTGCACTT
>JBAVGF010000265.1:0-52012 GCA_049684675.1 Thermodesulfobacteriota bacterium
CCCATAAAGAGTAGAGATGGGCTTTCTATCTGATCTGATAATTTCCAATTGGAATAGAGAATAATGCAGTCAATTGCCGCTGGCTGAAGCCATTTTCCTTTGACCGATTGTAGCCTTCCAAAGCCCAGTTAAAGATCCCCCTGGGCTAACTACCGGATCATAGGTTAATATTTCATGAGAGGGAGGTTAAGATAATAAATCCGGAGGAACATATTAGATGAGAATTCGAAAACCGGGGAGAGTAAATGAGCGAATTTGGTTTTTGGGCAGGGAGGAGTCTGGGGTCTATGTTCTGGAGGGAAGCAATGGCTTCATGATCGTGAGCGGAGGCATGAGCTACATCGTTTCTGACCTACTCCAGCAATTCAAGGAATTTGGCATTAATGAAGACCGGATCAAAAAACTCCTTATCCTCCACTCCCACTTCGATCATGTGGGTATTGTCCCTTTCTTGAAGCGTCGTCATCCGGAGATCGAAGTCTATGCCTCGGAAAGGAGTTGGGAGGTCCTTCGGATGGATAAAGCCATCCTGACGATCAATGAGTTCAGCCGAAACGTGACAAAGAGGATGAAAAAGGAGGATGTCTATTCCACGTACGATTTAGATTGGAGAAATGATGTCCATGGCAAAACCATCCACGAGGGTGACCGAATTGATTTAGGAGATTTGGGGGTCTCGATCCTGGAGACTCCAGGCCATTCCTCTTGCTGTATTGCTGCTTATGTTCCCGAGTTTAAGGCTCTGTTTCCTACAGACGGAGGGGGTATTCCTTTTGATCAGATGATTGTCACCTCAGGAAATTCCAATTACACTAAGTATCAGCAAAGTCTCGAGAAGTTAAAGGATCTTGGGGTGGATTACTACTGTGCTGACCACTATGGATACGTGACAGGAGAGGAAGCTGGGGAATTCATTTTGAAAACGATTGACGTGGCAAAGAAAAACCGCACCCAGATGGAGGAGGTTTATTGCTCTGTTCGAGACATTGATGTCGCGGCCCAGAAACTGATCTCTTCCTTTTATGAAGAAAACCCTTACTACTTCCTCTCTCCTGAAATCTTTCTCGATGTGTATCGCCAGATGGTGCGACACATAGCTACGGTGATTGAGGGGAAGGCTTAGGGGAATCGTCCTGCCTCCAATCGATCAGGACAATTTAAACAAAAACTGGACACTTAATGGCCCTGCTTGTGCTATCAAATTACATTTTCACTTTGGAACATTCGTTCACAAAATCACCCTCAGTCCGATCAGAAGAGTTGGAGAGAGAGGATTGATATGAGGCCTGAACGAATTATATTTGCCGTGGTGCTTGCACTTTTCATCTTAAGGCCTTGTGTGAGTGCGTCGGAAGAAGAGCTGGTCACCATTCCGACACGTCCGGGAGTGACCCAGTCTTTTCTCCTTCTTCGGCCTTCAGACAAACCCTCAGCAAGTGTCATTCTATTTACTGGCGGTCATGGCCGATTGGCGTTGTCACAGCATAGAATTGGCTGGGGAGAGACGAACTTTCTCGTCAGGAATCGTGAACGGTTCTGCTGCGAGGCACTCTTGGTAGCAGTGATGGATGCGCCGTCCGATCGTCCTCAGGGCCTTTCAAATTTCAGGACCAGCTCCGCGCACGCAGAAGATATCAGGCATGTGATTACGAAGCTCAAGGACATCGCGAATGTGCCGGTATGGCTGGTAGGAACGAGCATGGGCACTGTCTCAGCAGCGAACGCAGCAGCCAGACTCAAGAAGGGTGGTCCTGACGGACTTGTGCTGACCTCAACCGTGACGAAGGAGACAAGGCAAGTCACTGAGACGGTAAACAATGTTCGTTTGAAAGACATCCGAGTACCAACTTTGATAGTCCACCACAAGCAAGACAGTTGCGTGGTCACACCATACGAATTGGCCCGTGCTCTAATGAAAAGCCTGACTCAAGCGCCGAAAAAGGAACTACTTACTTTTGACGGTGGAGATCTCTCAGTTTTAGACCCTTGTGAGCCCATGTCTTATCACGGGTTTCTGGGACTGGATGGAGAAGTGGTCACCACTATCGTTTCATGGATCAAACAGTTTTGATCGTTCAGTGAATTGAATTCAAATCCAGCCGGATCTGGAAACGATTGAAAGAATCAAGAGTAGCGTAGTGAGTTATCGGAGGTGCTGGTCGTTTGATTATCCTGTTGAAGGTCCTGATCAGGATTCGATATGGAGACGGTGTCGGGAACTCTTGGGTGGGGTCCACACCTACGAGTCAATACTGACAGCCATACTCCGGAGTCAAGGATTACGAATTGGAATGAATGGTTAGGCACAATGTTCACTAAGGATGATTTCCTCTTTCTTGGACCGAGGCATCGCTTTTATCTGTGCTTCTCGAATAAGAGCTTTGGAACGCGTCAAGCCTTCTTGTTGATATAACAGCTTGACGGGGAGGCGAGTTCGGGTGTAAGTTGCCCCCCGGCCCTCACTATGTTGCTTGACCCGAGCCCGCACATCTTTTGTTATCCCTGTGTAGAGCGACCCATCCCCGCAGCGGAGGATATAGACTGTCCAATCCTTTCGCCCCCTTCTCTTCATCCCTCGGATCATTCTTAGGTATTTGGTCTCCACATTCATCCTTTCTAGATTAGGGGCGGAGCAGGATCACATCCTCAGATGTCATGAATTTCTCCCATATCTTTTTGGTGTCCCCGTGTTCGGGCGCTTCCTGGTTCAGAGAATACATCTCTAAGTTTCCATGTCATATGTCGGGACCTAACCCTTATGGCTCCCCATCACAGAAGTAGGGCCAGGTCTATCATGTTGCTGTTCCATATGGCTTACAAAATCGGCAACTATTGGAGGAATTCATCAATTTCCTCATTAGAAAAGCCCACTGCTTTCAGCCTTTCTCTCTGAAGTATTTTTTCTTCTTCTTTAGCTCTTCGTGCTCGCCTGCTCTCTGCGATTGTTTCGGCTAAGCGGCCTGGTTTTTGTGTATACAAAGCTAAAATAGTTATCCCTATCCCGAAAGTAACCCCGAGCAAAAATGACTCCAGAGCGGTTGATTTCATTTCTGTCCTCCCGTCCACCCGAATAATTCTTCACCTTTCAATTGTCCGCCAATCCCCATAGGAATGACACCTCATTATCGTTAAGAAAAAAAGTATGGGGGTCACCTTCAAAATTCGATTATTATCTTTTTTCATGGGGACTCAAAAAGAGGGCCAGCAGATGGCAGGTTGTTTCAGAATCCACGTACTCTTCCTTAGTCCCGGGAGCAATTCAATATTCCCTTAAAATATATCCATTTTATGAGAATTGGTCAACCGAAACTTCCAGAAAGGAATAGTTAAAGGGGGTTATTTGTTACACCTGGAAAGAGTGAGGAATGCCCCAACATGAGAGTTGTTGATTTCCGAGTGAAAGAGAGAGAATCAATCTCGTTGGGGGTCTGCTACCTCGGTTATATGAAAACCCATTAATGATTTTGGCTAAATTATGTTTGGATCCGGCCAAACATAGACTCATTTACCCATATTTTTTCTTCTTAGGTTATAATAATACTTTTTCCAGGTTATCGAAACGATACAAAGTTGAGGAAGCATAACCTTATGTGTGCTTGGTGGGATTGGATGTTTCATGTTGTGACACCTTCGAGGCGATCCCCCTTTTGGAGTAGGCAATCGCCATAACGTGTTGAGCGGAGTGTGAGCATTGACTACAGGTACTGAAGAAGAAGTGCAGGGTGCAGTCGAGCCAACAAACGGCGGGGCCGTCCCGCCCCAACCTGCGGTACCAGATGCAGGGCGTCTTATGCCGCGTCGAAGCACAATCGAGGCGTTTGCCTCTTTTGGTCATCGTAACTATCGGTTGTGGTTCACTGGTCAAGCGGCGTCGTTAGTGGGAACATGGATGCAGTTCACGGCGCAGGGCTTCCTAGTATTCCAGTTGACTCATTCCCCAGCTTTCCTGGGGTATGTCGGCTTTGCCGCTGGCGCTCCCATCTGGTTGTTCACGCTACTCGGAGGGGTGGTCTCTGATCGCATGACGCTCCGCAACTTGCTACTGATCACGCAGACGACCATGATGATTCTGGCCTTTATCCTGGCGGCACTGACGTTCTTCGGCCATATTCAACCGTGGCATATTGTGCTGCTGGCCTTTGGTCTTGGGGTGGCGAACGCGTTTGACGCTCCGGCTCGCCAGGCATTTGTGGTCGAACTGGTCGAACGGGAAGACCTGGGTAACGCCATCGCACTAAACTCCACGATGTTCAATCTGGGGACAGCCATTGGCCCTGCTATTGCCGGCGTGGTCTATGCGGCTTTCGGCCCCGGGTGGTGCTTTACAATCAATGGGGCATCGTTTGTCGCCGTAATCTCAGCCTTGCTGATGATGCGACTCAAGCTGCAGGCCCCACGGGTGCGCACGGGCACGGCCCTCGACGATCTCAAAAATGGACTACGCTACGTAGTCTCTCACCCAACCATACGTATTTTGATCGTCGTAACGATGGTGACTACAATCTTCGGGATGAGCTTTGCTATACTATTGCCAGCCTGGTCGGTGAAGATCTTGGGAGGCGATTCCACGACCAACGGGTTCCTCCAGTCAGCACGTGGCGTCGGTTCTCTCATTGGCGCTCTCATGATTGCGTCGTTGGCACGTGTTAAGATCAAAGGAAAGCTGCTGACGTTGGGTAGCCTCATCTTTCCGGTACTGTTGCTGGTCTGGTCGGCCATGCGCTGGCTACCGCTATCATTGCTGGTGCTCGTTGGCGTTGGGTGGGGCACGATGCTGGTACTTAATATCTCCAATATCCTGGGGCAATTGCACGTGCCAGACGAGTTACGGGGGAGGGTGATGAGCATCTACACGCTGAGCTTCTTCGGCATGTTTCCATTAGGCGCCCTCCTGTCAGGGACCGTGGCAGAGGTGATCGGCGAACCCACTACGGTGGCCTTAGGAGCATTGGTGACGATTGCCTTCGGGGGGGTGCTGTGGCTGTACGCGCCCCAGCTGCGGGCGCTAGAATGAATAGTCTTGCTTCAAGATTTTATGTCGTCCAACTTATCGCAAGTTCGTCTCAAATTTTCTTTACCGGTCAATCTCCGGCCCAAACCGTTTTCTCCCTCCAGGCAAAGCGTATCGTTACCCATCTCCATTCTCAGAATGTATGTCTTTCCGCTTGTCTTATCTTTGAACCTGTCCCCTATCTTCATCGTGGCACTGCCTCCTTTTTTGACCTCTCGGGAGACCATAAAAAATTAGTCTACTAAATCCGGAACCCGTATTGCTTTTTTTTCCGGATCAGCAAGGTCGAGCTTAATGAGTCTTCGGCAAAGAGGACATTGTATAAACTCTTTGGTTTCCAGGCCGATCATGCTCAGTTTGAATTTTTCATCACAATGCGGACATAAGGCGTCAAAATCGAACATAGGTTTTCCTTTCTTTAGGATTTAGCAAACCGCTGAAAAACGCCCATCTGCTGCATTTCTCTCATCTTTCCCCGTGTTAAGCACGGGGCAGGCTTATTGCGGCGTACGTCCAAGTACGTCTCACTTCTCATGATTTCAAGAGCCTTGCATGTTGGCATTTTTGAGCCGCCCGAATAAAATCGCTTTTTCGCCAACCTGCTGAAAAATTGGTGGCGAATTTCTGACTTCGTTTACTCTTTGGGTTTTTCCTTGACCTCGTCTTCTACAAGAGGCAAAAATATGGATTCCATGTTGTTTGGATTGACAAACATTGATTGGAATCCGTCCTTTGTCCCCAAAATGACGGTGCGGGGATCAACGCTTTTAACTGTAAAGATTTTCCCACTTTCTACGTTTTTGAACATGTCACCTGTTTTGATCATGGTATCTCCTCTCTCGGAAGTAATGAGGGTTTTAAACTCTTAACTTATCTTTTGCTTCCATCCGCTCCGCCCGACGAGCCACCCATCTTGCCTAAATCGATAAAGGGGACGGCTCCTCCAGTGACTTGAGGTAAAATTCCATTCCATTTCTCGATCCCCTTGTACTGCACGAGGATTGGGCTGATCGACCGCGATAACGCATCATTGGCTTTGGCCTGTCCCTGAGCAACTACCAGAATAGACTCAGCCTCTCCTTTTGCGCTGGCGACCTTTTGCTGAGCCTCAATCTCCCGTTGGGCCAAAACCTGTCTCTGCGTCTCCACCTGTTGCTGGGCCACCTGTTTGGCCTCAATGGCCCCTTCGTATTCGGGAGAGAACCGGATGTTGGCAAAGTAGATATCATCGACGATGATGTGATATCTGGCCAAGTTTTCCCCCAGCTTCCCCATTGCCCTTTTCCGAATCTCCTCCCTCTTGGGAAGTATCTCCCCGATGGGGTAGGTGGGTACAACCTCCTTGACAAAGTCGTTGAAAGCGGGATCGATCACCTTGTCGGCGAAATCGAGCCCCACCTTCTGGTAAAGGTCATTGACAAAAGATGGGTCGATATGAAAATTCATCATCCCCGTCATTTTCACCATCTGGTATTCTTTTGAAGAGGCATCGATCTCCTTGAACGGATGGGGTTGAACCTTGACATCCACCTTGATGACCCTTTCAGCAATGGGCACCTTGAAGTTGAGCCCCTCCCCCATAATTCTCTTCTCTACACTCCCCCACCAGAGGACGACCCCTCTGTGGCCTGCCGGGACGATGGCAAAAGAGCCCCATGAAACAATGAAAAGAATCAAGAGAACAACAAGGATTAAGATGGTTCGGGGCTTCGGTCCTTTAAAATCAAACGCTTCCAACGATCTTTCCGGCATGGTTCGCCTCCTCTGGGTGTGTTAACACGATAGAATCACAAGAATATCTGTCTCGCTCTCGCCAGCCGTGCCCGAATCGCTGCTTCCTCCACTTTTTCACATCAAAAGGTTCTTGCGCGAGGCCTCTGGGGCTTGGCTTTCTTCGGGACGCTTTTCTTAACGGAAAAACGATCAGATTTCTTGTTGGGTATCGATTGTGACTTCTGCCTGTAAAGGCTTTCCAGCCTGTCCTCCTGCCCTTCTGTTAGCGCATGGTTTTTATCGAAGTCCCCCAACGCAGTTTTGAGAAAATGGTCTTCAGCCTGGGTTAGCGCATACTGATTTAACCCTGACATAACCCATTCAAGCCTTGCTTTATTCATAATAATCCTTTCCGTCCTGATGACTGTCTTTAAGTTCTTATTGCTATCTCCCCCGGAAGCCACGCCTGACGATCGCCTCTTTGGCCAGCATGTTTTTCCCCATGAAATCTGTCCGATTCAGCATGGAAACAGCTCTCCGGGCTTCCCATTGTGTTGACATCTCAATGAACGCAATACCTCTCGGTTGGCCAGTTTGCCTGTCCGCCACAATCCTGACAGACATGACGTCTCCAGCCTTGGAGAACAGCACTTTGAGTTCAGGTTCGCTGGCCTGGAAAGGGAGGTTGGCTGCGTAAACCTTCTTATTCATGGACTTGCTCCTCAAATATCTCTATTTGGTGAAACACTCGGTACACAATAGTTTTTTGTCATTCGGTGGGGGAACCGGGGTGACAACCTCTTTTCCGCAACCCGAACATAAAACTTTATACGATTTCGGATGCCTCAAATGGCTTGGTCTTGGCCCACGATAATTCCCACGCCTTCTCCGCTGTACCATTTGGTCAACCTCTTTTCTGCAGAATCCGAATTAATAACGGCTTCCGCGGCCGCTGAAGTCCATCCGTCCTCCCCCAGTTCTTCCCTGGTCGGCGCGGGGACGGGCCTCGTTCACACTGATCGGCTTGCCCAGGAGTTCCTTCCCGTTAAGGCTTCTAATAGCCGTTTGAGCCTGAGACTGCGCGGGCATTTCTACAAAACCAAACCCACGGGACTGGCCATTGTACTTGTCTTTGATCACTCTCGCTGAGGTTACCTCACCGAAGGATTCAAAAGCCTCCCGAATCGTACCATCTGTCGCTTCATAGGATAAATTTCCCACATAAATATTCATAATCATTCTCCTTTTTTTAAGCTCACCTCGTTAGAAAACCCGCTGCTTGCAACGGGAATGACGGGATGGAATATTTCCTGTTCCAGTCACGTGAAAAATTGCCATAATTCCACTTTTTCCATTTCAAAGAAACAATTTCGTGGCGGACGATTACCTCCTTTTCCTTTTCCCTTTCGCCTTCAACTTTGATCTCTTTCACACACTCGTTCCCTTGCCTCTTGTAACATCCAATTACCATCTCAACCTCCATGTCGGCTTTTACGCTGAAACAAAAAAGCCCGCAAAGAAGTCGTTTAGAGTTCTTGCGGGCATGTGATATAAGCCTAAAAGGCTCTTTGCAACTTAGTTTATTTATTATAAGCTAATTTACACTCAAAAGCAAGAAAATACAAAAATCAGCACGAATGTTCCAGGGAGTAACAAGCAAGGCGGCGATGAAGAATTTCAAAGTCTAACCTGGCGATATCTTACCATTATCCACGCTATCCCGCAGGTTGCGATATGGAAGACACGCAAATCAGGACGGTTTTTGTTTGATTTTATCGATGGATGGATAGAGTTCCGAAAGTTTTTTCTCCACCTCTGACGGAAGGTCGACCTGAAGATTTAAAATCTTTTCTCTGAGAAGGGCTAAGGCCCCTAATCTCTCACTCACCTCTTTGGGCGTCACACGGCTCAATCTTTTCGAGACCTCTTTCACCTCTCCATTGAGAAATTCAACCAGCTTCAAAACCTCTAAAATCTTTTTTGCGGGCATCTAAATTCCTTTTTCCTCACTTTCACCACCATACCTGATTCAGCGTAGGATTTCAAGGATTTTAATCTGTTTATTCCTGCAGAACTTCCTCCCTCCCGAAGTCGGCAAGACTGCGGCCCGCTGCTTCTTCAAACCTCTTTATCCAGTCCCTGACGCGGTTCCCGCCATAGGCTTTTTCCCATTCGGCCACGATCTGATCCACAGGGATGTCGGCATAAACACCATGGAAAGCTACATATTCCATAAACCTTTGACTCTGCAAATTATAAGGCTGGAAAATAGAATCCTCACGACCATTGAATTCAAGGGGGGAAACATGATGCCTTTTGCAAAGATCGCTGTTGAAAGCCGGGGTGGCCTTTACCCATTTCCCTTCCAGGCAAAATTCTGTAAAACCGTGATATACGAAAAGGTCGCTTCCCAGGAATTCAATCAGCTGCTTCGTCGCAAGATGGTTCCGGACATCAGCAAAACCGATACGGGAAGGAATGCCGCAGGCTCTTCCCAAGGCACAGAGGAGGGAGGCCTTGGGTACGCAGAAACTCCTGCCACGCTTGAGCACATAGCTTGCGCGATAGTGCTCGGGGAGATAGAAGGGAGCGTAAGGGTCATAAAGGACTCTATCGCGAACAGCGAGATAAAGCTTGACGGCGATTTCAACGGGCTCGGTACTTCCGCCCATGTTCTCTGCTGCATAATTCTGTACACTTTTATGATCACTGTCAATAATGTCTGTTGGAGCCAAATAAGGCAGAAACTCTTCTTTCATTTCCTTACCCCGTCATAAGATTTCTTGTCATGGCCATGGATCACTCCCCAACTATAATAACTTATTATTCTCGATGATAAAAGTGGCCGCAGTATAAGCGACCTGGGATGACACAGGAAATCACAGCCTTTGGACGTGGAGAGTCCGCTATCGTGCGGCCGGGATGCGGCCGCGCAGGGGCGGCAAACAGGGACTACGGGCTTTGGCCTGCACCAATCCGGTACAGGGCAAAGCCCGTGGGACCGCATTGCACATACTATTCAGATATGATTGAGATTCATGATCGGATGTGATATGAAAGTGGATCATTGGGAAAATTATTGGAGGAGGGGAGTTTAGGATGATCCAAACCTTTCAGGTGAGAACTTCAACCCAGACGGAGTTTGTGGATATCACCCGTTCTGTTCAAGAGGCCGTGAGAAAAATAGGAGTGGAAGATGGGGTCTGCACCGTTTTTGTCCCTCACACCACTGCGGCGGTCACGATCAACGAGAATGCAGACCCGAGCGTTGCTCACGACATTGTCATGGAGTTAAACAAGATCATTCCTTTTAAAGACCCCTATCACCACACGGAAGGAAATGCTCCGGCTCATATCAAGGCCAGTCTGGTGGGGTGTTCTGAAATCGTCATTGTTGAGTCAGGGAAGTTAGTCCTTGGGACCTGGCAGGGGATCTTTTTTTGTGAATTTGATGGGCCAAGAAGCCGGAAAGTCCACGTCATAGTGACGAAGACATAGGAAGAGCGATGGATTGGGAAGATCTGCTTGAGAAGACAGGAAGAGTATTTGAGAAGGAACCGCGGCTGATCTCTCTTCCCTCGGAAGGGAAGGTTGTTTTTGTTGGAGATACCCATGGAGACCTGGAGGCCAGTCAGGAGGTTATTAAGCGATACCTCAAGAAACCTTATCGCATTGTCTTCTTAGGGGACTACGTGGATCGTGGGAATTATTCCGAAGAAAATATCCAATACCTTCTCGGATTGAAACTGGAGCATCCTGAGGAGATCTTTCTTTTGGCCGGGAATCACGAAGGATTTATGGTGAAGGAATTTTATCCTGCTCATTTCTGGACCTCGATTTCTTCTGAAGAAAGAGAGGCGTATGGCCTGCTCTTCTCCAAGTTGCCTTTCGCCACTTCCACTCGAAACGGGATCTTAGCCCTTCACGGCGCTCCGCCGGATCTAAAGTCCCTGGAGGAGATGAATCAGGTTGAATGGGGAAAGGAGAAATGGGAAAGGATTGCATGGGGAGATTTTGTGGAAGACGAAACCGACTACCTGGGAGACTTTTGGGGAAGGCCCCAATTCGGGCGACACTATTTCTATCGATTGATGAAACGATATCAAAAACAGGTTCTTGTCCGTTCCCATCAACCCAATGCCCCTTTGATTATGTTCAACCAGCATTGCATGACCATTTTTACTTCCCATGCCTATCTGCCGATCCGCACCATTGCCATTGCCGATTTGGAAAGGGAGATCCGAACCACGGAAGATGTAATCTTAGAAAGGATATAACTAATTGCTATAAGAATAATTCCAAATATCAAAATCCAAAATGGGATTCTGAACCGAATGACATCCTAGTGCAGTGAATCAGAGATCTCTTTTCTTTATTTGTCATTCCGGGCTTGACCCGGAATCCAGTGATTCTGAGTTGGATTCCCGTCGGAGTTCACCCCGTACTTGATACGGGGCGGGAATGACGGCCAAGGAATTAGTGTAAAGAAGCGCTAGATTCGCTACCCTAGTCATGCCGTACCTGTTTCCGCATCTCATGTGAGTTTTGAAATTGATCTGACATTTTGATATTCAGAGTTCGGGTTCATTAAAGCGTAGAAATGGCTAAGATTATCTCCTTCGATATGGACGGGACATTAGTGGACCCAGAATTTACGGATTGGGTCTGGGGGCACGGCATTCCCACGCTCTATGCTGAGAAGGCAGGACTTCCCTTCGAGGAAGCGAAGGGTTTTGTGGTGAAAGAATATCTGAAGGTGGGCGAGGGTGCCATTGAATGGTATGACATCAAGTATTGGTTTCGATTTTTTCAACTGGAGGAGAGTTGGAAAGTATTGATGGAACGGTATGCGGATAAGATCAAAGTCTATCCGGATGTCCATCCCTTACTGGAGCGCTTGAGAGACAGATACCCTTTGGTTCTCACCTCTAATGCAGGAAGAGAATTCATCCATATGGAGATGGAAGCCACAGGCCTCGGGAGATATTTCGACCAGATCTTCTCGGCGACCTCTGATTTTGGCGAGGTGAAGAAGACCGCGGGTTTTTACCAAAGAATTTGCCGGGTCCTTGAGGCCCGCCCTCAGGAGATCGTCCATGTCGGCGACCATTACGAGTTTGACTATCTCGTCCCAGGCTCGGTCGGGATTCATGCCTTTTACCTGAATCGATCGGACGGACGGAGGGGAGAATCCATCATCTCAGACCTGAGAGATTTGGAGAAGAGGCTTGCCACGATGGAAGGTTGGAGATGACAGATTGTGGTTGGGAGATCCGAAATCTAAAACCGGAAATGAGGATTGCTGAAGACAGGGTAGCTGACGGGAAAGACCGTTTGTTCAGAACAAATCGGAACTGTGTCGTCCCGAGGACGAGCCTGGTCACCTTCTTTATTACCTAAACTATTTATGCTAATATGATGTAAATTTATATAAGGGGTGGGGAGGAATAAGAGGTGTCGGTACCAAAAATTTTAGTTGTCGACGATGAAATGATCGTTTGCGAGAGTTGCCAGCGGATTCTTGAGGAGGAAGGGTACGAGGTGGAAATCGCCCTGAGCGGAAAAGAAGCGTTTGAAAAAATGAAAGCCCACCCTTTCGACATTGTCATCACTGACCTCAAAATGCCGGGGATTGGTGGCATGGAAATTCTGAAGACATTCCGTAAGGAATATCCCGATTCAATCATCATCATGATCACCGGCTTTTCCACTGTGGAAACCGCGGTTGAGGCGATGAAATTAGGGGCCTTCGACTACATTCCCAAGCCCTTTACGCCGGATGAGGTCTCCATTGTAGTGAAGAAGGCAATCGAAAAGAAAAGCCTCATGCTGGAAAATATCTACCTGCGTCAGGAGTTACAGGAAAAGTATGGGTTCCATAACATTGTGGGAAAGAGCAAAAAGATGCAGGAGATCTACCGGATCATTGCCAAAGTGGCCATGACGGACAGCACGGTCTTAATCACTGGTCAGAGCGGAACAGGAAAGGAACTCATTGCCAGGGCTATCCATTTCAACAGTCCGAGGAGGGAGAAACAATTTGTTCCTGTAGACTGCGCTGTCCTTTCGGAGAATCTCTTGGAGAGTGAATTGTTTGGTCATGTGAGGGGTTCTTTTACCGGTGCTGTCACGACCAAACCGGGGCTTTTTGAAGTAGCCGATGGAGGGACCGTCTTCCTCGACGAAGTGGGAAACATCAGTTTATCCATTCAGGCCAAACTTCTGAGGGTCTTGCAGGAAAGAGAATTCACTCCTGTGGGGGGAACCAAGCCCAAGAAGGTGGACATTCGGCTCATTGCAGCCACCAACAAGGACCTCGAAAAGATGATTAAGGAAGAAGTTTTCAGGGAGGACCTCTATTACCGACTTAATATTGTCCCTCTCTGTCTTCCTGCTTTGAAGGAGCGTCAAGAGGACATCCCTCTCTTAGCCGTCCATTTTCTCAAAAAATACGCAGAGGAAATGGGAAAGGCAATCAAGGGCTTTACGCCCGAGGCCATGGAAAGGCTGATGAGGTATCCATGGCCGGGAAACGTTCGTGAACTGGAGAATGTGGTCGAGCGGACTGTGGTGATGATCGACGATGAAATGGTAAGAGTAGAGCATCTCTTCCTTCCGGGTCAACAAGAAAAAGAGATTTTAGAAAACCAAATCCCCATGACCAGTGGAGAGCTAAAAGAGATCAAGAAACAGGTGAGGGAAAAAGCGGTTGAGGAGATTGAAAGGGCGTTTATACTCAGTGCCTTGGAGCGCCATCAATGGAATGTTACCAGAGCCGCTGAAGAAGTAGGAATGCTGCGGCCGAATTTTCAGGCGCTCATGAGAAAGTACAACCTTCGAGCGAGGGGAGAGAGTTGAGAGTGATGAGTTAAGAAGGGGTTGTTCTTTCGTCACGAGCACGAATCACGAAAAGCAAGGGGTCTCTTTTGTCGGAATTCTTTACATGGTTAATCGTGGGTTGGTCAATCGTTGTGGTGGGGATTGCTGCCCTTGGAACGATCTTGATTGTTAAATATGGAGAGGTGAAGAAGATTGAGACAGATGATGTGAGTCTCTGCTTTATAATTGCTTTTTTTTGCTGGCTAATTCCAATCATTGCCTTCACAATCTTAGCCCGCACTTTAGGGTTTTAATTAAATATTAAACTGCACATTTATTTTATTCTCCAATTATATCAATTAATTCTACTAATTAGTGAATTTTTGTTCATCTTTCTTTAGAAAAAATGTATATTAGGAATATACATTTTGCTTCGAAGTGTTTTGGTCTTTATAAAAAAAAGTAAATAATTTCAACTAATTAAATCAAATTGGCTTTTCATGTTCACGTTGGCACATGAAATGCACTGTTTAAGGCTGAACCGATTAGAAAGGGGGAATGCGGCATGTTAAAAAGAAAGAAAAGTTGGCTGACTGGATTAATGGTTGGATTGATCATCTCGCTCTCGACGGGAATGGCCACACCAGCGTTTGCAAGGTCCATCAGCCTGAAAGACGCCGGGGTCACTCTCTGGATTTTCATTGTTATGGGGGCCGTGATCGTCCTTCTTCAATTGATCCCAGCAGCAATTCTCTTCTTTTCTTTCGTTGGGACTTCTTCAAGCATGGTCTTCAAACGCAAGAGGGGGGTCGGGGAAATTGCGAGAGAAGAAAAGGCTGTAGTGCCCGGAATTGAGCCTGC
Organism: Thermodesulfobacteriota bacterium; assembly: GCA_049684675.1. Taxonomy (GTDB): domain Bacteria; phylum Desulfobacterota; class BSN033; order BSN033; family UBA1163; genus UBA1163. The sequence goes on from JBAVGF010000265.1 coordinate 14,405, forward strand.
ACCGGTTAAAAAATAGGAATTGAGAAAAAGAATGTTTGGAAAAAAGAGAAATATTCTTATCCTCTTAAGTTTGATCCTGGTCTTGGCGATCACATTGGTTTCTTTGGGGATTGCTTATGCTGGAGGGATCAGGGGAATCGGACTGTTGGGAATTTGCTTTTTCTTCACGGGAGGGGTCATCGTGGTCTTAGCCCAGTTGATTCCTGCTGGAATTCTCCTTTCCTCCTTCATAGGAACGGCGTTCTCCTCTTTCCGTAAGGGAGAGGTGCCCGTCCGGGTGACGTAGAAAGAAAAGCGTAGCATGGAGCCCTCACTGAGGAGGAGCTTAGTATGAAATCGAAATCGATCCTCATTGCCTACCAGGATGATCTTTGGGCCAGATCACTCTCCACTTTTTTTCACGGCATTGGTTACAGAGTCGAGACAGCAAAGATGGTCAGTGAGATGATTCGAAAGGTTCGAAAGGGAAACATTCATGTCGTCCTCCTCGACGACGAGATGGAAGGGGTGAAGGCCTGTGACTTAGTCCCCCTATTTAAAAAGATTGATGATAAGATCCAAGTCATCGTCATCTCTTCGGATCTCTCCCTCGGGCTGGTCAAACGACTCCGGGGAGCAGGGATCTTTTACCAGGCCATGAAGCCGGTTGACCTCGAAGAGATCAAGTCAGCAGTGGAGTGTGCTTTTGAAAAGATTGAGAGAGAGAATTTAAAAGGAGGGTTCTTCCCTTTTCTCATTCCAAGGAGGGTTCCGGCATGAAAAAGAGAGAAGATGGAAGCATGGCTTGGAAAGTCCTCGGAGGGGGCCTTCCTGTCTTTCTGATTCTGGGGCTGATTCTGGGGGCGATGACGGGAGTCGCTTGGAGCGACAATTCCCTCTGTTTGGGTTGTCATCAAGACGAGTCGCTAAGAAAGCAAGATGCCCGGGGGAAGAATATTTCACTTTTTGTGTCCGAGGTAGTGTTTAAAAGCTCGGCCCACCGAAAACTATCCTGCTCGGATTGCCACACCCGTATCAAGGATGACAGACATGCAGAGGGCGGGCAGAAGGCGGCGGACAAAAGGGTGAACTGTGCCACTTGCCACGAGAAGGCGGAGAAAGAATACCTGCAGGGCCTCCATTCCAAGATGATCATGAAGGGGATGGAGAGGGCAGCCAACTGTTATGACTGTCACGGAAAACACAATATTCTGCCCAGCAAGAATTCCAAATCCATGACCAACGTTTCCAACATCGAAAAGACATGTGATCGCTGCCATTCGAATGCGTTATTTGTCAAGCAACATGCATTGGGGGCGGCCCTGCCCGAAGGGGAGTTTAAGAGAAGTGTCCATGGCAAAACAGGGGAAGTGACCTGTACGAGCTGCCACGGGAGCCATAGCTTGAGGTCTCTGATTGATCCTAAATCAACGATCTTCCGGTCGAACATTCCCCAGACTTGTGGTGTCTGCCATCCGGATATTACAAAACAATTTACCGAAAGCGTCCATGGCGTCCTCGCTGCCAGAGGGAGAATGGATTCGCCTACCTGCACCACCTGCCATGGGTTTCACGGGATCAAAGCGAAGTTAGATCCCGACTCTCCGGTCAACGAGAAGCGAATCGCCTTAACGACGTGCCCACAGTGTCATGCGGCAGAGCGAATTTCAAAAGAATATAAAATTACCACGTCGCCGGTAAAATCCTACTACGATAGTTTTCACGGGCTCTCTTATCGTGGCGGAGATACCTATTCGGCCAACTGTGCCAGTTGTCATGGAGTCCATGACATCCTACCCTCTTCGGATCCAAAATCTATGATCCACAAAGATAAGTTGCAGAAGACCTGTGGAAACTGCCATCCAGGAGCTTCGGAGAACTTTGCAAAAGGAAAGATGCACACTATTGCCTCGATCACCGGAGAAGGTTTTGGAGAAAAAGTGGTTGGGTGGGTGAGGGTCGTCTACATTCTACTCATAGCCGCTGTCATTGGAGGATTGACATTCTTTAACTTTATGGATTGGTTGAGAAAGACGATTGACCGGGCACACTAAAAGGCAAGGAGCGGATCGCCATGACAAAGAGATACCTCAGAATGACATTGAATGAGAGAATGCAGCATCTCAATCTTGCTGTTAATTTTACGCTCCTGGTCATCACGGGTTTTGCCTTAAGCTATTCGACGGCCTTCTGGGTTTCTCCCATTACGGATGCCCCTATGGGAATGACCCTTCGAGGTTTTTTGCATCGCCTCTGTGGTGTGGCTACGGTTTTCCTGGGGGGCTATCACCTCTTGTACTTGGCCTTCACGGAGAGGGGGAGGGGAATTGTGAAGGATATGATCCCAGGATTGAAAGATGCCACAGACCTCTGGGAGACGTTGAAGAACAATCTCTTCATCAACCGGCCGGCCAAAGCGCTTAAAATGCCTCGGTTCAATTTCCGGGAGAAGTTAGAATACTTAGGCTTGATCTGGGGAACGATTGTTATGACTCTTACAGGTTTTATCCTTTGGTTTAAAACGGAATGGTTGATGTATTTTCCCATGTGGACTTGGGATGTTGCCCGGGCGATCCATTTTTACGAGGCGATTTTAGCTACCCTCACCATTATTGTCTGGCATTTCTATTCGGTCGTCTTCAATCCCGATGTCTACCCAATGAGTTGGGCCTGGATCACAGGAGACCTTACCGAACATGAAATGGAGGAAGAGCATGGCTTGGAATTAGAAAAGATCAAGGCGCAGCAGAAAGGAGAATTGAAGGAGTTTGAAGAGGCCACCGACGTAAGAGGTGGAAGGGTTTATACCATCCGTCGTGAAGCGATAGAGAAAGAGGGAGAGAAGAGTCCATCCCTTCGTCGCTTGTATGGAATCGTTCAGGGATTCAATGAGACCATTAAGAATTGGAAGGGAACGTAGAAGGGGGGTGATGGGTCGTGTCAGAGACCGTTGTGGAACGACGCAGACCTAATACAAAGAAAAAGGGAAAGAAGCCTGTTCGAGTTAAAGAGGAGGCCTTTTTAAAAAAGACTTATGAGTGGTTAAGGTGGAGGATTACGAACACTGGAGATTTTACGTACCACACTCCCTGTTTAGAACAATAATCTGAGTTTTTGGGCCCTATTTATCCTCTGACTCCCACCATCCAAACCCCACCCAAACGGAGAGGATAAATAGGGCCTTTTTATTCGATGCCCCATCCTGCAGAATTTCCCCGTACTGATAAACGTTTGGCTATAATCCGTAATCAAAATTAAAACCTTAGGGATATCCCTGTCATGCTGGAATTTTTTCAGAATCTCTCATTTTCTATAACCCATAGATCCTGAAACGAGTTCAGGATGACGATTACGGATTGATTTCCTTTCTTGTGGAGATGACAAGAAAATGTTAATATTTGAATCAATTAAGCTATCAGGAAAGCATGAGGAGTTCTTGACGGCGGATCTTGCTTATCACCCTTGGGCAGGCATGTCTGCCACGCGCGGGCTGAAGGCGAGGAGTAATAAATGTTAGCGAGAGTATCCCGGAGAAAAATTTTACTTTATATTGTTCCGCTTCTGGTTTCCTTCCTCCTCTTTGGGAGTTTCACAAGAGGGGCCTATGCCATGACGACGGAAGAGGAGAAGAAGTTGGGGAAAAAGGTCGTCCTCGAAATTAGGAAAGAGGCCGATTTCGTGAGAGACCTAAATGTTCAGGCTTTTGTTGAAAGGATAGGGTATTCCTTAGTGGACCAGCTGGGTTCAACCCCTTTCGAGTTCAAATTCTATGTGATCAATGAAGTGGATCCGAATGCCTTCGCCATTCCGGGCGGTTATATTTTCATTAACACGGGGCTCATTACTTTGGCAGAGAACGAACAGGAGATCGCAGGAGTGCTCGCTCATGAAATCTCCCATGTCACGCAGAGGCATATTGCCAAGATGATTGAGAAATCGAAAGTTCTCAGCATTGCCACTCTGGCCGCCATGGTCGCCGGGATGCTTGCGGGCAGAGGTGGGGCAGGATCGGCAGCGTCTGTGGCGATGGCGCAGGGCACAGCAGGGGCTCTTCAATTGAAATTTTCCCGAGAAATCGAGCAGGATGCGGATCAACACGGCTTGAATTTATTGATCAAGGCGGGTTACGACCCGTATGGGATGATTAATTTTTTTAACAGACTCCAGAAGGTAAGCTTGGCCATAGCACCGAAGGTCCCTGCTTACCTTCTCAGCCACCCAGCCATTGAAAACCGAATTTCTCTCTTGGAAAACATTCTCCAGATGAGTCCGAAACCCACAGGACCTTTCAAAACCGTTGGGAATTTTAACAAGATTCGTACTATGACTTTCATAGAGGAGAGAGAACCTCAGGCAGCCATCACCTATTATCAGTCTCTGGTCGATGTTGATCCTAATCAATGGGGGGGGTACTATGGGTTAGGTCTGGCCTATCGGAAGATGGGAAGGTTCGATAAATCGATGGAAGTCCTCCAACAGGCGCACTCTCTGGCTCCTAAGGATGTTGACGTATCCAGAGAACTCGGCATCGTCTATTTTCTTTCCGGGAGGGTGGATCAGGCCATTGAGAACCTCGAGGCTATACGCTCCGCTCCCAGCGAGGGTAAGCCTAGCGATTTAATGACTCTTTATTACCTTGGGAGGGGATATCAGGAGAAAGGGGACTTTGCCCGGGCTCTCCCGCTCCTTCTGAAGGTTCAAAAGGAGAAGCCTGAATTCATCGATGTCTACTACTATCTCGGGTCTGTTTACGGAAGAACAGGGCAGAAGGGACTCTCCCATTTCTATTTTGGAAAACATTTCAAATTAAAACAGGAGAAAAATAATGCCCTGCTTCATCTTAGGACATCCCTGGACTGGTTGGAGAGAGGAAGCCCGGAGAGAGAAGAGGCCCAAAGCGAGATTAAAGAACTCACCTCCCCCAGGCAATGAGACTTTGAGGAAAGGGCAGAGCCTCCTCCATATCAGAAGCCCAAGACGACCACCGGTTCAAGAGAGGGGAACATGGGATGAAGCCCGTTGAGCTTTTTTGCAAAGAGGTCTCAGAGCTGGGGGTAGATGGAGCAAGGGTGATTGATCCTCGTTCTGTCGTCACGGCCGAATGGGTCAGGATGAAGTGCCAATACGGATGCCCTGGATTCGGGACGAGCCTTTGCTGCCCACCACACACCCCCACTCCGGACATCACACGAAGGGTGATGGATTCTTACCAAAAGGCTATTTTGCTGCAGCGTAAACTGTTAAAGGGAGAAGGGGCAAAGCCCTTCAACGAGACCGTTGTGAACGTTGAAGTTAAGATTTTTCTTGATGGCTACTACAAGGCCTGGAGCATGGGTTCGGGTCCTTGCCGTCTTTGTAAAGAATGCGACGTGACCACTCCTTGTAAACACGGTTTTGAAGCGAGGCCTTCGATGGAAGCCTGCGGCATCGATGTCTTCAAAACCGCCAGGGACAATGGATTCCCTGTTGAAGTGGTAAAGACTCATGAAGAGGAAAGAAATATCTTTGGATTGATCTTAGTGGAGTGATCGTGATATTCTCCCAGGAAGAAGTTGGATGCTAAGACCTTTCGGGTGAGGTCCATGGGAGGGATGACCGGATGAACGGAGTGGCGAAAAAGTCGAACGAAGAAATGAGGAAGCTTAATCAAGAGCTTTCGATCCTCAATACCATCAGTCAGACCGTCAATCAATCCATCGACCTGGATGAAATCCTGCACAAGAGTGTGGATAAGATGATGGAGATGATTGATGTTCGGCAGGTCAGCATCTATCTTTTGGACGAGAAGAATAGCGAGCTGGCGTTAGTTGTTCATCGCGGATATTCCAGGAAGTTTTTGGAACATATGAAGCACAGGAAATTAGGGGTAGGAGTGTCCGGAAAGGCTGCCCTTTCCGGTGAGCCGATATTCATCGAGGACTACTCCAGTCATCCGGATGCCCTTGGCCCAGGGATCGAAGAAGGGTTGAAATCCATAGCCGTCATTCCCCTCAAGTCGAGAGTCAAGATTTACGGGACCTTGAACATCGCCAGAAAAGAGTTTTCGGAGATAGCTCCGTTTGAAAGAAACCTTTTCAACTCGATCGGACAGATCATCAGCGGGGCTCTGGAGAGGACTTTTCTCTATACAGAGAACGTCAAACGTCTGGAAGAACTGAAGACACTCTATTCGATCAGTCAGGAGATTGCCTCGAAACTTGAATTAAAGGTGATCCTCCAGAAAATTGTGGAGAGCGCTGTCGAGCTCTTGGGGGCGGAGTTAGGAAGCGTCGCCCTGTGGGACAATCGGAGACAGCACTATTCCATTGCCATTGTCCATGGATTGCCGGAGTCATTAATCGGATTGGGAGTTTCTCCTCCCGCAGGCGGTGTGATCGGGGAGGTGATTGCCAAGAAGTCTCCCATCCTCTATAAGGATTATGAGCATCATCCTAACCGGCTAAGAGAATTGGATTCCTATCATATCGAAGAAGTGTTGGGCGTGCCTTTAATCGTCAGGGAGATGATTATTGGGACGATGGCGATAGGGTCGTCTGATCCCGAAGTCCATTTCCGACAAAAAGAGATTGATCTTCTCAATAACTTTGCCCACCAGGCGGCCATTGCTATTGGAAATGCCAAACTCTACGAGGATTCTCTGGCGAAGATCAAACAGCTGACCACCCTCTACGAGATTGGAAAGACGCTCTCCTCGACCCTGGATCTTGACGATTTATTCAACAAGGCGCTGGAACTTCTGAAAGATCGTCTCGGCTACAGAACCTATGGAATTCTTCTCCTGGACAGAGAAAGGGATGAACTCTATATCAAACAAAGCGCCGGCGAGAATATAGGGGAGGTGAAGAAATCAAGATTTAGAGTCGGGATCGAAGGGATTGTAGGGTGGGTGGCCAAAACCGGCGAGATCGCTTATATCCCGGATGTTTCGAAGGATCCGCGATATATTCCTGTGGGACCTTGCATAAAATCGGAGGCAGCCTTTCCTCTCAAGGTGAGGGATCAGTTATTCGGAGTCTTGAACATTGAGAGCGATGAATTGAATGGCTTCGATGAAGAAGACTTGAAGACCCTCTCTTCTTTTGCGAGCCAGATGAGCATTTCCATTGAAAACGCTCAGCTCTTCTCCGATCTGAAACAGACACTCCGAGAATTGAAGCAGGCCCAAGACCAGATCGTCCAGGCTGAGAAACTGAGGGCCATGGGAGAGATGGCCAGCGGAGTGGCTCACGATTTCAATAATGTCTTGGCTGTCGTCCTGGGAAACATTCAGCTCCTCCTCCATCAATTGGATCACCTCAGCCCTGAAGAAATTCGTGAGGGCTTGAAGGTTATCGAGCGCTCCTCGAAGGATGGCGCAGAGACGATCCGCCGGATACAGGAATTTACGGGTGTGAGAAGGGATAGAGAGTTTGTTACCCTTTCTCTCAACGAGATCGTCACGGAAGTGGCGGGCATTACCCAACCCCGCTGGAGGGATCAGACACAAAAGAAGGGGATACAGGTCAAATTGGCAACCCAACTGGGAGATATCCCTATGATTATGGGGAATCCTTCCGAGCTGAGGGAAGTGCTGACCAATATCGTTTTTAATGCGGTGGATGCGATGCCCAAAGGAGGCGAGCTGACCGTCACCACACAACCCCAAGCGGAGGATTGGGTCGAAGTGAGGGTCACCGATACGGGAATCGGAATGACCGAGGAGGTGAAAAGGAGGGTTTTTGACCCATTTTTCACGACAAAGGGGGTGACGAATTCCGGGTTGGGAATGAGCGTTTCCTACGGGATTATCAAGCGTCACGGAGGAGAAATTCTGATTGAAAGTGAACCAGGAAGGGGGACGAATTTTATCATACATCTGCCGACGGGATATGGAGAAGAAGAGCCCGCCGTGAAAGCAGTCCCTCCGGTCAAGGAGTCGCGACAGGCACGGATCTTAGTGATCGACGACGAGGATTCTGTGAGGGATGTTCTCTCCCGGATGCTCAAAGCGAAGGGCCATCAAGTGGCGGTTGCCTCCAACGGCGAAGAAGGGATTGAACGATTCAGATCTGAGCCATTTGATCTGGTTTTGACGGATCTGGGAATGCCAAAATTGTCCGGATGGGAAGTGGGAAAGACGATCAAAGCGATCAATCCCAAAGTCCCCATCGCCATGATCACCGGCTGGGGAGTGGAGTTGGATAAACAAAAGTTGAGCGAAAATGGGATCGATCTGAGCATCGCCAAGCCTTTTAACTTTGATCAGGTAATTAATTTGGTCTCCGAAGCCATGGAGTTGAAGGAAAGGATGTGATCTGAAATCGAAAGGTTGGTCTTTCGATTCTTGCTCCAAGCCATTCATTCATAAATGTCTCTGCCACGCCGTCCTGCGTAAGTTTTCCTCATGTGGACCGGCAAGTACCCGCTCCCGCCAATGCGGGACAGGCGGGGTTAAGGGGCACAATTAAAAAGATATTTCCTTTTTATCCCTCTTTTCTCTCCTTATTTTCTTACGAATCGGTAGGTGAGTCCTGCTGAAATAAGCAGGGGAACCACACCCAATAAAATGAAGACGGCGTCAGCCGGCAAGCGCATCCATTCGATCAGGGTGGTGATCCGATCATTTAGAAACTCAGGGCCTCTGGCATGCCAGTATCCGTTCTTTAAAACATCAAGGAGCTGGAGAACACCCCCCGGAAAAAGATTTAAAACGACCATCCCGGCCAGGCCGATATTCAACCCCCAGAACGAGATCCGAATATATTTCTCCACATGTCTCCATTCATCATCGGGCAATACCTGACGGAAGGAAAAAACCATGAATGCAATGGCGAACATTCCGAACACGCCCATCATAGCCGCATGTCCGTGATTGGGGGTGAGTATCGTGCCGACCTCGAAATAGCTGACAATGGGCAGGTTGATGAGAAACCCAAATATTCCAGCCCCGACAAAATTCCAGAATCCCACAGCCATCATGAAGTAAAAGGTCCATTTGTGAGGAACAGATATTTCTTTACCGCAGATGTCGCACTTCCCCCTGGACAGCTTGATGAAGTCCCAGGCATCCAGTGTCAGCAGTGTCAGCGGTATCACCTCCATCGCGGAGAACATCGCGGCAAGCGCCATCGTGATATTTGATTGTCCTGTCCAGTACCAGTGATGCGCCGTACCGATGATTCCGCCCCCGAGGAAGAGGATCGCATCTAAGTAGATGACCCGGGTTGCCGTTTGACGGGTGACCATTCCCAGTTTATAAAAAAGGACGGCCACCATCGTGGTGACAAAAAGTTCAAAGAAACCTTCCACCCACAGGTGGATAATCCAAAAACGCCAGTTGTCCACCACGGTGTAGTGAGTGGTACTGGTGAAGAACATGGCGGGTAGATAAAACAGAGGAATGGCAAGAGCGGCTAATAAGAAAAGAGTGGAAATCTCGCGTTCATCCGGGTCCTTTCTTGCAGGTCTGCTCCCCCTGAATATCAAGATAAGCCAGAGGATCAGGCCAATCGCCAGCAAAATCTGCCAGGCACGGCCCAGGTCAAGATATTCCCATCCCTGATGTCCAAACCAGAACCAGAGTTTTCCAAGGAGTTGATAGACGCCGAACATCTCACCCAGCAGACTGCCGAAGACGACGATAACCAGTGCCACGAAGAGAATGTTAATCCATTGGGTTTGCCCTTTGGGTTCCTTTGCTCCCAAGGAGGAGGCGAGAAACAGCCCTCCTGCGATATAGCCGGTGGCTATCCAAAAGATGGCTAACTGTAAATGCCAGGTGCGAAAGACATTGCCCGGAAAGAACGAGGATAGGTTAATGCCATAAAAACTTCCCGGATCGGCACGGTAGTGGGCGGTTGCTCCTCCGACGAGGACCTGGGCTAAAAATAGCAAGGCGACGACAACAAAATACTTTATTGTCGCTTTCTGGCTTTCGGCGACCGCCCCGGGGATCATTTGAGGATGGACATGTTCGCCCCCACCTTTCCAGCCAAGAAAATTGAATCTGCCGAAAGAGAAAAGAACAATGGCTGTTCCCGCAAGGAGGGTGATAAGGCTCAGGGCGCTCCAGAGAATCGCATCACCGCTGGGTGTATTTCCGACTGTGGGATCGTAGGGGAAATTATTTGTGTAAGAAAATGTTTTCCCAGGACGATTCGATGCGGATGCCCATGCGGTCCAGGCAAAGAAAGCGGTTAGTTGCTGGAGCTCTTTTGGATCCTTGATATGGTTGATCAGCAAGCCTCGATTTAATAGGGGTTGGGCAAAGTATTCCGTCCACTTTCTTATTTGATTTCCGTAAGACATTACCTCAGGAAGGGTGAAGGTCAATGTCTTCGTCTGCGGGTTATAGCGATTTTGTTTCAACAACTGCTGGACTTCTGCAGTGACGGCAGCCCGTTCGGTCAATGTGAGGGCCAGCCACTCGCGATCATAATTCTGTTTTGCAAGGTGGATACTCGTATCCATGGCAAGCGTGTGAAGATACTCGGCGGAGAAATCAGGCCCGAGATAGGCTCCGTGTCCCCAGATGGTCCCATTCTCCATCAGTCCGTATTTCAGGAAGACTTGTTGGCCAGTCACGATATCTTTGCGGGTAAAGATCGTTTCCCCGGATGGACCCAAAACATTTTCGGGAATGGGTGGGGCATCCACGTGGGCCCTGATGGCCATCCAGATTAAAACCGCAAACCCTATCACCAAGACGATAATGACAGACCTTCTCCACCAGGGAGAAAGTTTTTCAGATGATTTCTTATTTTCCTCCATGGTCGCCTCCTACACTTTTGGTGCAAACAAGTTATTTCAATATTTCCTCGTCATAGATTTTTTCGAATTTCAGTTTATGCTTAGCCTCCTCCTGAGCCAAGAAAGCAAACATCTTCCTCAGCTCTTTATCCTTGCATGATTTTTTCAGATCGTTATAAAGCTTGACAGAGTGTTCCTCATTCTTCATCACAAGTCGAAGGATATCAGCATATGAGTTATTGGGCATGCACTTCACTTCAATTAAATAGTCGCTGATTTTCAGATCAAGGACGGGTTCTAGTCTTGACTGGAAAGCCTTCTCCATAGAGAGATTTTGGAGTAATATCCGATGCCCATCCTCTTCTTTCGCTAATTCATCGAAGAGTTCTTTGGCTCCCGAATATTTAGCTATCTGACCGCACTTGGTGTATAAATCATAAGTGCCGATTTCCTTTTCAATGGCAAACTGAATGATCTCTTGAAATTTTTTCTTGTACATGAGTATCCCCTGTTCTCTCCACTCACCATGACTCTCCCCTTTGGGGGGAGAAATGTGGGGGAGCCTCTGAGTGGGCTCCTGATTGGGCGGCCACAGAGGAGCGCCCCTACAAAACCATTCTACCTGATCGACATGAATCAGGGTATGCAGCTCCTCACTTCCCCCGGAGCTATTCACATCTATTTCTCCAGTTGCCGAGGATATTCGGTAAGAAGAATCGGTCCGTTTGGACCCACCACCACAGTGTCTTCTACGCGAACACCCCATGGACCAGTGTATAACCCGCAATTACCTACGGCAATCACCACGTTCGTCTCCAGCGGAGATGGTTCTTTTTCTCCATGGAAGAAGGCATGGCCTGGTGGCAAAGGAGATTCCTCGAAGTCGATGCCTACACCGTGGATCGGTGGTCCAAAGATGTGGCCGCCATGTCCACCTCCTTTTATCACTTCATGAAGATTCTTTTCCAGCTCAACCATCCCAACTCCTGTTTTAACCTTCGCGATTGTGCTTTGCTGAGCTTTTAGATATAGATCATAGCCTGCTTGCTGTTCAGCTGTCGGTTTCCCTACACAAACCGTCCGACATATATCCGCACTGTAGCCGTTGACAATGGGGTGAATGTCGATCATCACCAAATCACCGGCCTGCAATTTACGAAGTGTTGGCAGACCATGGGCAATATTCGTGCGTGGGCCAGAGGAGACATAAGTGCGCCAGAACTCTTCGGCACCGGCTCGCCGCATGGCATACTCCGCTTTGGCTGCCACCTGGCTCTCCGTCATACCCGGTTTCACAGCCACCACGGCTGCTTTCATTCCCTTTACAGCCACTTTTGCTGCGGCTTTGATGCGCTTGATCTCCTGCTTATCCTTGACGATACGCAATGTAGAAAGGATGTGCGTGCAATCCTTGACTGTTATTGCTGCAGGTTTGGCATGGGGATGGGTGAGTATGCCCATCATGGATTGTGTGAGAAAGGTATACTCCAGACCTACTGCCCCTTCTTTGATTCCAAAATGTTCAAAGTTGTGGGCAATGGAGTGAATCATACCCACCTCGTCATCAAAGCCAACGATGTGGTCATAGCGGGCAAGGTTTCTTACATCCTCGACATCTGTTTGAGGAACACCCATGGCCACCTTCCCATCTTGAGTAATCATGGCATAGGCGCATAACCGCCCGTCTCCTGTAAGATAGAACATATTCGAAGGCTTCGTGAGCAAGAGGATATTGACTCCGGCCTCTGTCATCAATTGGCTACATCGTTTTAGACGCTCCGAGTATTGTCGAACAGACATTTCTAAGCCTCCTTTTGATCCCCCCGAGCCCACTTTTATAAGGGGGGCGAAGGGGGGGAGTATTACTTCCTTTTTGCCTTTTCGCGCATTTCCGCCGCCATTTCCATGATCTCTGTAAAATCTCTCTGCATTTCGCTCCAGCCATACCAGAGCGCATAATCCGGGTTTGCGTGAAAAGTCCCTTGGAATGCTCTCATCCGATGTTCAAGAAACATGACAAAGAGTTTCTGCTCAATCCCTGTTGGGGCGTCATGGAAGGTGAGAAGATCCGGGAAGGCATAGGAGTAAGTTTTCGGTTTTGGCAAAACGCCGTCTTTGTACAGGCCGGCAATAATGCGAATAGCTCCAGCCATCAGACGGTCGGCGTCTTTGATCATCATATCCCCTTTTGCCAGTTCCCCTTTGGCAAAATTGACGGAATGACAACGATTGCAGGTCTTGGTCATTTTCTCCCGTTCCTTCTGCCAATCTTCTTGAGTCAACCGCGCCACATTTGCCGCCTTGACCACATCCAAGCGGGCCGTTGGTTTCCCTTCAGGGTCAAGGACCCCCAGGGCCTGGAGGATAGTCACACGATCAGCGGTCCACTGCTTATCCTCTGGCATGGGCAGTCTCACAGCGAGAAATCCCCAAGCGGTCAGTACGCCGTGGTTTCCTCCCTGCATATGGCAGGTTTGGCAGGTTGGGGCAGAAATGGTGGATGGAAGCAGCTTGATTTGCTTAAGCATGTAGCGAACTCCATGTTTAGAACCTGAATACATTTCCCACTGGGGGTGATCGAAGCCCATGTGGCAAGTCTGACAGGCCTGTGGCTGCCTGGCTTCTTGGAGCGAGAAGGTATGTCGTGTGTGGCACGCGTCGCACGAAGCAACGCCAAATCCTGCTCCATTCTTTTTCAGCTCCTTTATATCTGCTTCGGACTTCAGTCCAATCTTGTGGCACCCTCCACAGCCCTTCATGCCTTCGATCAATTCCATGGGCTGCCAATGGATGGTTGGCATGGCTTTCATCGCTGCCCATGCGGCAGCGTGTTTTCCGGTTTTGAATTGTTTTACCCGGGCTTCATGGCATGCTCCGCAAGTATCGGGTGTAGGAATTTTCGCTTTGGCTACGTCCTGGGCTGACTTGTGTTGGTCACCATGGCAATCTGAGCAGCCAATCTTATTCTGATTGTGCTTGCTCAGTTGCCAGTCCGAGACAATATTAGGTGTAATCTTTTTATGACATTCCACACATACCTGGGCCGAAGCAGGAGAGACAAAGACCAAACCCAAAAAAATCATAAGCATCGTTCGAAATATTATCCTTCCCATATCTCCCTCCTTTTGAAATCGAATTCGTCAATAAGGTTTATAGAAACTTCTCACATTGGACTTAAAATACGCTAAATTTAAAGTATTTCTTCGGGTGCTCTTTAATATCTTTTGCCAAGCCCTCCAATTCGGAGCTCAATTTCTTAAGTTCCAGAAGGAGATCTCGTAGCTCCTTTGCAAGTTCTTCATCGCTGACTAAGGCTCCTGCCATTCCTTTGCCTTTTTCTACCCCTTCCAAGATAGAGGAGAGCCGTGAGGCCGCCTTATTGAGGTTCTCGTACAATTCAGGGTCTTCGATCAGTTTTTTCAATGTCCCGTCGCCCTCGTTCAGTTTTCTGCTGAATTCTTCAATCGACGAAATCGTTGTTAAAGCTTTGTTGTAGAGAGAGGGGTTTTCGATGACCATCTTCAGGGTGCCCTCTGAATTTTTTATGTCTTCTAATAGCAAAGAGAGGTTCTGAGTGGACTTCTTTAGATTATTATAGATAGCGGGGTCGTTGAAAAATTTAGCAACAGTACCTTCCCCCTTTTCCATTTTCGTCACAAAGATATCGAGTTTGTTTATGAAGTCGCCCATTTTTCCGATGGCTACGGAAGTCGTCTCCATGATTTGGGAGAACTGGATTGGCTCCGTTCCCCTGATCATCTCGCCGGGTTGGAGTGGCTCTGCCTGGAGGGAGCCGGCACTTAGTTCTATGTATTTGTCGCCGAGAAGTCCCATGGTCAGAATACTTGCTTGAGAGTCTTTTTTCAGAAATGTCAAGGCATCCTTCGTAATAGAAACGGTCACGATGGCCCCGTGAACCGGGTCCAACTGGATATTTCTTACGGAGCCCACCTCTGTGCCGAATATCCAGACAGGGGCACCTCTTCTTAACCCCCTGACATCTCGAAACTCCACTTTTAACTCGGTCTTTGGCGAAAATATTTTTTCGATATTGCCTGCAAAAAATACGGCCACCAGTAGTGCCAAAAAGGCAATGGTGATCACCAAACCCGCTTTCAGTTTTGACCATCTAAGCTGTTTTTTGACATCAAACATTTTAGTCTCCTCACTGGGTAACCTGCCCCCTCTTACAAGGATGCCGGCGAGGGGGGACTTAACTCTGTCAGAAATACATGAATCTCCGGAAGGGACGATTGCATCAACTGTTCTTTGTTGCCGTCGAGCATGATCAAACCATTTTTTAGAAACATGAATCTTTCCGCCAGCCTGAGGGCATCGAAAACCTTATGGGTGACGATAATAAAGCCTTTTTCACCTTTGGCCAAATCGAGAATCAATCTGCATATTATATCCGCATTCACTGGGTCGAGTCCGGTCGTCGCTTCATCGTACAGAAACATCCTGGGATCAAAAGCTGCCATGGACCTCATAATGGCAACCCTTCTGTGCATGCCGCCGCTCAGTTCTTCGGGCATCAATTCCATTGCATGTTCCAATCCAACCTTCCCGAGAAGTTCCCTCACCTTCCGGTCGATCTCCTCTTCGGTCATTTTCGTGTATTCCCTCAAACCGAAGGCTACATTTTCCTTTACATTGAGCGAATCAAACAGGGCCCCCTCCTGGAAAACAATGCTGAATTTCGTTCTGATTTCCCTGAGCTCGTCTTCTTTCTTATCCGTGATGTCTTCCCCACCGATGATAATTCTTCCAGAATCGGGTCTTAAAAGTCCTAATATCAGTTTGAGCAGCGTTGTCTTCCCGTCGCCACTTCCTCCAAGAATGGCTACCCTTTGATTGAAGGGGATGGAAAAACTGACATCTCTCAAAACGTGCTGTGTCCCGTAGGAAAATGAGACTCGGTCGAATACAATCATAATGAAAAACCCAAAATATAAAATAATACCCTTGTGAGGATAAAGTCGGCGACAATGATCATGACAAAAGATGCGACCACGGCCCTGGTTGTTGACCGCCTGAGGCCTATGGCTCCACCTTTTGTGGAGAGTCCCATATAACAGCTGATGCATGCGGTCAGGTATCCGAAGATGAAGGGCTTGATAGAGCCCGACAGAACATTCTCAAAATTAAGCACGCCCTGAATCGAACCCCAATAGACCGCAGCGCTTTGATGACTTACAAAGACCGCTATGTAATAGCCTCCCAAAATTGAGACGGTATCTCCTATAATAGTCAGGGCCGGGAGCATGATCAGTGATCCGATGATCCTTGGGGTGACCAACTTTCTTATTGGGTCCACGCCGAAAACTCGAAGCGTATCCACCTGATGCCCGAGGATCATAGAGCCCAGTTCCGATGCCATGCCAGAACCCACCCGGCCGGCAAATACCAGTGCGGTCATTACAGGTCCGATCTCCCTGACAATTGAGACGCCTACGATCTTTCCGATATACATTTTGAATCCCATGCCTGCAAGCTCGGTAGAAAGCTGGAGTGAGAGAGCCATCCCAATGAAAAGGGAGATAAGGAGAATGATGAAGAACGAACCTGCTCCCGAGTATTCCATCTGCTCAACAATATCCTTCAAGTAGAACGGCCTTCTCACCAAGCCTACAAGCCCGTGAAGGGAGAGGAAGTAAAAATCCTGAAGGTCGCTGACCAACTCCTTTATCTGTATATTTTCCATTTTCATCGGGCCACCATCGAACCGCTAAGGTCCCTCCGTTTGGTCCGTCACACCTCGGATTAACCCTTTTGGGGTCCCATCATGATCCTATTGCTATTTTCTCGATAGTTCACACCGAGGAATTTGCCCGAGAAATAAGGCATCAGATTTCTTATGAATTTATGGGAAAAAGGTAAATATGTCAATAAGGTAATATGCCTTATTTTGAGATGAAAAAGTCCGTATTTTTGGCCGAGATTCCTGAATCTTGGTGGGTGTCCGAACCGTCTTCAAGGCAGTTTGTTGGGAAAAAACGTTCCTGGAAGTTGTCTTAGACAAGAAAATGAGTCATCTCCCTGAGACGGAGAAGGAATTTGAGAAAGCGATTGAGTGGACAAGGGATGGATGATCGAGTAAATACTGTGTTTATTACCATAAAATACAGGATTTGCCCCATTTGTTTCTGAGTCCATCCTTAATTATTGTAGAGGATATAGCCGTTTGCGAAGGAGGTGATGAGTGAAAGGGAGAATCGGTGTCCTGTTGAAACATGCGGGCGGAGATTACTAAGGAAGAAAGGAGGAGAATACCATGCGCAAAATAATGATTCTGGGTGTGTTGGCAGGCTTCTTAATCGTCATGAGTGTGGTCCTTCCAGTCTATGCAGCTGAAACAATGACAGTCAAGGGTGAGGTCATCGATACTTACTGCTTTGCCTTGATGGGAGCAAAAGGTGAAAGTCATCGACAGTGCGCCATAGACTGCGTTAAAGCTGGCATTCCAGCAGGGCTACTTGAGGAAAAAACCGGTAAGGTCTATGTCTTATTGCCTAATAAAGACAAGACCGGTTTACCCAAAGGAGTGATTGACAAGATGGGACGTGTGGCTACAGTCACCGGTAAAACCTATACAAGTGGCGGGAGCAACTTCTTGACTGTTGAATCCATCAAGTGAAGCCTATGTTAGAAAACCTTCTCCCGGGGGTGCAGCATCTTCAAAACATCCATCCATTGGTGGTTCATTTCCCAATCGCATTTTTAGTGGGTGCTGCACTCTTTTACTTTCTGTCCTGGGTTTTGCGAAACGAAACTTTTGCAACGACAGCATTCCTGTTACTCATCCTCGGCACCCTTGCTGCGGGGGCTGCAGTGGGAACCGGTCTCTATGGGGAAGAAGGAGTGATGGTTTCGCGGTCGGTGCGGGAGCATCTCTTAGATACGCACGAGAAATTCATGCTTATCACATTAGGATTGAGCGTTGCCTTGACCCTATGGGCTTTGATCGCACGGCCATTCCCTAAAACGGCCAGGTCGCTATTTCTTTTGCTTCTCCTGGTGCTATTGGGAATTATGACTACAGGCGCAGACTACGGTGCCCGGATGGTATACGATTACAACGCGGGCGGGGATGCTTGCTCCCAGCCCATCGACTTTACCAGGTGAGGGTTTCTAAATCTTTTTAAAGAAGGATTTGGAAAAGTTATCTGGTAGTAAAAAAACCTTTAAGATTCTGGTATTTCTTTTCCCCGATACCCCTCACGTTTTTTAAGTCCTCAACAGATCGAAAACCTCTCCTCCTTTTCCGATAGGTTATCATCTCTCGGGCCAAGGATTCGCCGATCCCGGGAATCAAACAAAGGTCCTCCATCGATATTCGATTGAGGTCAAGGGGAATGGCAAAGACGAGACATTTATCGGCAGCCATCCTGCTGATTCTTATCTTTATCTCTTCTCGCTTAGTCTCCCCGTATTCCCCCTTCGATGGGGGAGGAAAAGAAGGGAGTTGACAGGATTCTCGTGCGACGGTGAGGAGAGTTCCTGTTTCCAATGTCTCGGAAGATGAGGTGCCATCTTCGAATTGGACGGTTTCCTTCAGACCTCCTGCCCGCTCAACGGCCTCTCTTAAAGTGGGTGAATATTGAAAAAGATAGACTCCGGGACTTCGAACTTCTCCCGAGACTTCAACGACGACCTCTTTTACCAATTCTTCTGAGGAAGGGGAGGGGGGGTGATAAAAAAAACTGAAGCAGAGACTACCGAGGAGGAGAAGGGTGATGACATAAAGGACCCATTGTTGGTGGAGAGAGAAAAATAGGGACACATCCCATTTTTTTCCCAAGATTTCTTTTGTCTTTGAGATTTCTCCATCATCAAGGTCTCTTTTGAGCATTTAGTGTATGATTGAATGAAACCTAATTTCAATATCACTCAGATTCTGATAAAATTCTCACATCAAAATGGGATGTGTCCCTATTTTTCTTCTTGCAGGAGCTTGTAGTCGATGGAATCGACAAGGGCTTGCCAGCTTGCCTGAATGATGTTTTCGGAAACTCCAACTGTCCCCCACTTCGATCGCCCATCCCACGATTCGATCAAAACCCTCGTTCGGGCTCCGGTTCCATCCTTGGTGGAAAGGATCCTGACTTTGTAGTCGAGCAGTTTGACTTCTTTCAATTCAGGATAGAATTTTTCCAATGCCTTTCGTAAAGCATTATCCAAAGCGTTTACCGGACCATTTCCAACGGCTGCCGTATGCTCCACTTGATCCTCTACACGAACCATGATGGTTGCTTCTGAAAGGGGGGCTTCTTCCTCGGTCTTCTTTTCCACAATGACACGGAATCCCATCAGTTCAAAAAACTTTCTATGCTGCCCGAGAGCCTTTTTGACAAGAATCTCAAAAGAGCCTTCGGCTCCTTCAAACTGGAACCCCTCATTTTCCAGGTGTTTCAAGTCGTCGAGGATCTTTCTTACTTTTGGGTCTTTGCTCTCCAAATCAATCTTCAACTCAGCCGCTTTGTAAAGAATATTCGATTCGCCGGAGAGGTCCGAGATAAGAACCCTCTGATGATTTCCGACCCGCTCAGGCGAGATGTGTTCGTAAGTGGCATCACTCTTCCGGATCGCGCTAACATGTAGCCCCCCCTTGTGGGCAAAGGCGCTCTCCCCTACATAAGGAAGATATTTGTTATGAGGCAGGTTGGCCAGCTCTGAGACGAAGCGAGAGACCTCCGTGATCTTTTTCAACTGGTCATCTGTGATACAATCGATTCCCATTTTCAACTTGAGATTGGGGATGACGGAACAGAGGTTGGCATTCCCGCATCGTTCCCCGTAACCGTTAATCGTGCCATGGACCATCCTGACGCCTTCGTTGACAGCCAGGATCGTGTTGGCTACCGCCATCTCGGTATCATTATGGACATGAATGCCCAGGGGAACAGCGATTTTCTTTTTTACCTCTTCGATGATGGATCGGATCTCGGTGGGGAACATCCCCCCGTTCGTATCGCATAAAACGATCCAATCAGCCTTGGCTTCCTGGGCTGCCTTCAGCGTGGAGAGGCCGTACCGTGGATTGTTTTTAAACCCGTCGAAGAAATGCTCAGCATCAAAAATAACTTCCTCGACCCGATCCTTGAGGAACTGAATTGAGCTATAGATCATCTCGAGATTCTGGTCGAGAGTAATATGGAGCGCTTCAAGGGGATGAATATCCCAAGACTTCCCTACGATGGTCACCACCTTCGTGCCGGCATCGATCAGAGCCCGGATGTTCGTATCATTTTTCGGAAGGATTCCTGCTCGGCAGGTGCTTCCGAAGGCGGCAATCTTCGCCCGAGAGAGGGAAACCGATTTGATCTCTTGAAAAAACTGGAGGTCCTTTGGGTTGGAACCAGGCCATCCCCCTTCGATGTAGTGGATGCCCAATTCGTCAAGCTTCTGTGCGATTCGAACTTTGTCTTCAACAGAAAAAGAAATGTCTTCTGCTTGGGACCCATCGCGAAGTGTGGTGTCGTAAATCTTAACCTGAGTTGGACTATTCAAAGTACCCTGGCTCCTTAGTAATTCCAAAATGGAATACTGGGATATTGGGTGTCCAGCGTTCTACGATTCCAGCATTCCATCCTTCCTTTATTTTTCCTCATTGATCGTCGGCTTATCGAGTTCAAAGGTATCATGGAGGGCCCGGACTGCCAATTCGGTATATTTGGAATCAATGATACAGGAGATCTTGATCTCCGAAGTGGAAATCATGTGGATATTGATCCCTTCGTTTGCCAATGCAGAAAACATCTGAGTGGCTACATTGGAGTGGCTCCTCATCCCTACTCCCACAATGGATATTTTTGCAATATCTTCATTGAATTTGACTTCTTTCCCAGCGAACTCCTTATTCGTCTCCTTGACGATCTGAAGGGTTTTAGCAAAATCGGATTTGGGAACGGTGAAAGCCACATCGGCACAGCCTTTCTCAGTACTGGAAGTCTGGATGATCATGTCCACAACGATGTTCGCATCGGCAATGGGTTTAAATAATTTAGCAACCACTCCTGGGATGTCTGGAAGACGCATGACCTCGATCTTTGCTTCATTTTTATTGTAAGTCACACCGGAAACCACAACCTTTTCCATCTCTTTGTCCTCCTTGCAAACGATTGTCCCAGGATTGTCATTAAAGGATGATCTGACATGGATAGGGACGTCATATTTTTTGGCAAACTCTACGGAACGGATCTGCAGCACCTTCGCCCCGAGGCTGGCCATCTCAAGCATCTCATCATAAGAGATTTTTGACAACTTTCTTGCCTTGGCGTAAACATTAGGATCCGTCGTGTAAACCCCATCGACATCGGTATAAATTTCACACACATCCGCCTCCAACGCTGCAGCGACGGCCACAGCAGACGTGTCAGATCCTCCCCGACCGAGGGTGGTGATATTGCCTGAATCATCCACACCCTGGAAACCTGCCACTACAACCACCCGTCCATCCTTCAAATCTTGACGCATCTTCTCCGAATCAATACTCGTAATCCGGGCTTTGCCAAAGACACTGTCTGTGGCAATCTTAATCTGGAATCCCAAATAGGATTTTGCCTCCGTTCCCATGTCGTTTAGAGCGATGGCAAGCAAAGCGATGGAGACCTGTTCTCCTGTTGAGATGAGCACGTCCATTTCCCTTTCGTCAGGGGTGGGTGTGACCTGTTGAGCCAAACGGATGAGTTTATCTGTTTCTCCAGCCATCGCAGAGACGACGACCACCACTTCATGACCCTGGTTTCTGGTGTTGACGATTCTCCTGGCGACATTTCTGATTCGCTCAACATCCCCGACAGAGGTGCCGCCATACTTTTGAACCACCCGTGCCATCTATTAACCCCCATTTAAGATTGCAGATTGATTACCCCTCACCCTTCCCCTCTCCCCTAAGGTGAGAGGGCGGGGTGACGGGGGTCTCACTTAGAAAGTTCTTCTACCAGCTTGTGGTAGCGGTCTCCTTTCCCCGAGATCTCCAAACACCGTGTATTCTTTCCTGTATAGGCAATATGGATTAGCAGAAGCTCCTTCGGCAGGAGAGAGGGAATTTTATCCGCCCATTCGATTGCCGTGATCCCCTCGCCCTGGAAATAATCCTCCAGGCCCAATTCTTCAGCTTCCTCCTCTTTGCCCAGGCGGAAAAGGTCGATATGGTAAAAGGTCACCTTGCCTGGGTATTCGTTAATCAGGGTAAAAGAAGGGCTTGAGATATAAGTCGGATTCCCAATTCCCGCTCCTCCGCCGAGTCCTTTGATAAATTGGGTTTTTCCCGCCCCTAATTCGCCCACCAGGGCCACGACGTCTCCCGGCAGAAGACGGCCTCCGATCCTCCTTCCAATTCGAATTGTCTCGGATGCGCTCTTGGTCTGAATAACCACTTTCTATTTCAAATTTTGTAGGGAACGCATATATGCGTTCCCTACGATTTGCAATATGCCTTGTGTTAGGCCTTAAATTTAAAGTCGTCGGGATTGAGGCTTTCCAGCCATTCCTTGAGCTGATCTCCTTCTTTCTCCATATCGATCGTTCGCGCTTTTTCGATGACTTGTTCGGACACAAAGATTGGGGCGTCCACAGCCAGAGCGATGGCCATGGCATCGCTGGGACGGGAGTCGATAATGATCTCCTCCCCTCCTCGGTTGAGGTAGATTAAGGCGTAGTAAGTATTTTCTTTCAGGTCATTGACCACGATTTTCACCACCTGGGATTGAAGGGTCTTTAAAATGCTATTGATCAAATCATGGGTCGATGGCCGATGGGAACCCATCTTTTTCAGCTTCATCGCAATGGCATTGGCCTCGAAAGGACCAATCCAAATGGGAAGCCCTGTCTTATTCGATAAATCCATCAGGAGAACGACAAATCCGTTTGACGTGGAATCGAACGTCAAGAACTTCACCTTCATCTCGAAATACATCCTGTCTCTCCTTTCGTTCCGCAGATCCTTGCTAAAAACATTCCACCGTTCCTCTTGATCTTCGAATTGATCCAGGGTTCTCTTCGATTGAACCTTCCGCAACAAGGCGAATGCACTCCCGCTTCTGCTTATCCTCCCACTCCAGCCCTCCCTCTTCTGCCGCGGGGAAGAAGGGAGACGGGCGCATGAATGACTCACGCTCAATGTAATCTATCTTAAAAGAAGAAGGAGGAAAAAATCAACCCTTCGACGGGTCGCTCGACCCGGAGGCTTTCGACGGGCTCAGCTGAATCGCTCAGCCTGCCCGCAGGCTGTGGTCGATCCGCCCTTCGGTAGACTCAGGGCCTTGAGCTTGTCGAGAGGCACTTCGATAGGCTCGGGGCCCTGAGCCCTTCGGCCTCGAGCTCAGGGCCCCGAGGTTTGCCGAAGGAAGCAGTGCATTTGGGCCTCCGATGAGAGGACAGGGTTTGGCGCCGTCGAAGTATCAGATCCCTCCCTTGAGAAGGTTGGGAATTTTTTCAATCATGTCCGTGGCAATTAAGGATTTCTCACCTATCTCCTGAGCCACCTCATCACCGGCCATTCCATGGACATAGACGGCCATTTGAAGAGAGGGGAGAATGTCAAATCCCTGGCAGACCAATCCGCCGATCATTCCTGCGAGCACATCCCCCGTCCCTCCCGAGGCCATTCCCGGATTACCCGTTGGGTTGATAAAGACCTCTCCTTTGGGGGTGGTGATCAGGGTGGGATGCCCTTTGAGGACGAGATAAACATGCTGGGACTGTGAGAAGTTTCTGCTGAGCCCAACCCGATCTTCCAGGACTTCTTTAATCTGGGATCGAATCAGTCTTGCCATCTCTCCTGGATGGGGGGTGAGTATGAACGAGCCATTCTTAACGGGAAGGGTTTTAGGCTGTGTTGCCAAAGCGGTCAGCCCATCGGCATCCAAGATGATCGGGAGATCCAATGTCCTGATCAGTTTGAGGACGAGCGACTGGGTCTCTTTAAACGTTCCCAGGCCAGGACCGATGATCACCGCCTTTTTGTTTTCGCAAAGACGGATGAGGGTGCCGAAGGCACGGAGGCTAAGAGTTTGTTTGGCGGTTTCCGGAAGAGGCTCTGTCATGACCTCTGTCAATTTCATCTCCATGATGGCATTGAGGCTTTTGGGTACGGCAAGGGTGACCAGGCCTGCCCCCATTCTGAGAGCAGCCTGACAGGCCATGGCTGCGGCTCCGGTCTTGCCAACCGATCCCGCAATCACCAACAAGTGTCCGTAGTCTCCTTTGTGGGTATTTGGATTCCGGGGGATAGACAACCATCTTTGGATATCTTCTTTCTCCAAGAGGTAGGTCGGAATTCTTTCTTCCTCGACCAATCTCCTGGGGATACCGATATCGATGACCTTCACCTTTCCCACATAATCGATTCCCGGCGGTATGAGATGGCCTATTTTGGGCAAACCAAAAGTGATGGTGAGAGAGGCCCGGATCGCCGCGCCAAGAGGTTTGCCTGTATCGGCGTCTAGCCCGGAGGGGATATCAATGGCCACCATCGGCCTTTGGATCGTATTCAGATGATCGATCACCTCTCTGTAATAACCTCTGACCTCCGCATCGAGCCCTGTACCAAAAATCCCATCTATCAAGATATCAAACTTTTCTATGTCCCTTTTCACTTTGATGTAATCTTTAGAAGAGGGAACAGATATGACTTCCCCCTTCATGCGGTGGAAGATGTTAAAATTAGTTTCCGCATCGCCTCGGAGACCCTTCGGGTCGGTAAGGAGGTAGACCCTCACGGAAGTCCCTTGATTCAGAAGATATCGAGCGATCACCAACCCATCTCCTCCGTTGTTTCCTTTCCCGGCGATGATCGCTATCTTCTTGTTGCGAATATCGGGGAAAGTATCGGAGATCACTTCTGCCGCTCCCCTCCCTGCATTTTCCATGAGGACGATCCCCGGAATTCGATAGGCCTCAATGGACTTCCGATCCAATTCTTGCATCTCTTCAGCGGTCGCTACTTTCATCATTTCGTTCCTCTAATAGCACGTGGGCCACGGCATAGGGTCGGTCGTGGGAAAGGGTAAGAAGAGCCTTTTCAATTCGGAGGGTTTCGTAAACCTCCTTTGCCTTTCGATGGAAGGAGAACATGGGTTTTCCCATGGGATCGTTCTCCACTTCGATATCCGTCCATTGGACGCCATTTCGAAGTCCCCATCCGATGGCTTTGAGGAACGCCTCTTTTGCCGCAAATCGAATGGCAAAACATTCAGGCGGGCGGGCCCGGCGTTGACACCGGGCGATCTCTTTCTTTGTAAAGACCCGACCCAGAAAAAGATCTCCCCAGCGGGCCATCAGACGCTCGATCCGATCAATGTTCACAATATCAATACCCGTTCCGATGATCATCTTCAAATAGAAGCGTTCAAGGATTCAAGGGTTCAAGGGGTTGTCCCGGAACTTTTCGCTTGACTCCTGGAACCCTCGACTCCTTGGCCCCTTTCATTCTCTATCGAATCAGAGCAATCATCTCCCGGACAGCTCGATCCAGACCTACCAGAACCGCCCGGGCAATAATGCTGTGGCCAATGTTGAGTTCTTCGACTTCCTTGATTTCTGCAATCCTTCGGACATTGACATAATTCAAACCGTGTCCTGCTGCAATCCGGAGATCGCGGTGAGAGGCCTCGGCGACTGCGTCAAGAATCTTTTTCAACTCTTCATCTTCCTGGGATGGAGTCTCTGCATCACAGTAGCGACCGGTATGAATTTCGATGACATCAGCTCCCACATCTTCTGAAGCTTCGATTTGATCCTTTTTGGGATCGACAAAGAGGCTGACCTGGATACCTCCTTTGTGGAGCCGTTGAATAGCTTTTTTAAGAGAAGGGAGGAACTTGATGACATCGAGGCCACCTTCTGTCGTCAATTCCTCCCTTTTTTCTGGAACGAGGGTGGCGATGTTTGGTTTGGTAGCCAGGGCAATGCGGATCATCTCTTCGGTAGCCGCCATTTCAAGATTCAATCGGGTCTGAATCATCTCTCTGAGTATTCGTAGGTCTCGATCCTTGATGTGGCGTCGGTCTTCCCGCAAATGGCATACAATTCCGTCTGCTCCGGCTAATTCCACGATTCCTGCTGCGGCGACAGGATCCGGATACATGACTCCCCGGGCTTGTCTGACGGTGGCGACATGATCAATGTTGACACCCAATCTCGGCATAAGAAATCTCCGGCTAAACGATGTGTGATAGATGATGACCGGTACGTGCCCCGCGAGCCCCGTCTTGCGGACGGGGTCAAGGGGCACAATATAAATGAAAATTTCCCATCCGGGAGGCTCCGCCCTGTGGGCGAGGAGCTTCACCTTTAACGATTATCTGGCCCGATGTATTTTTTGACCAGCTGCACAAGGTCTTCGGCAAACCCACGAAGCTTTGTTTCGTCTTCTCCCTCGACCATAATCCGAAGAAGAGGTTCTGTTCCAGAGTAACGAATCAAAATTCTTCCGGATTGGCCCAACATCTTCTCAATCTCTCTGATCTTCCTTTTGATTTCCTCGAAATCAGAGAGGTTTCTCTTCTCCTTGACTTTCACATTATAGAGAACCTGAGGAAGAGGTTCCATCACTTTGGCCAGTTCGTCTAAGGGGCGCTCTTTCTGTTTCATAATCGCGAGGACTTGTAGGGCCGTGAGGACACCATCGCAAGTCGTATTGTAGTCTAAGAAGATCGTATGGCCTGATTGCTCTCCCCCGAGGTTGAAATCTCCTCGGACCATTTCCTCGACCACATAACGATCCCCTACCTGAGTCCTGACGACTTTTCCCCCTGCATTCTGTACCGCCTTGTCGAGGCCCATATTGCTCATCACCGTGGTGACCAGTGTTCCCTTTTTCAGCCTGTTTTCTGATAACAGTTGAAGGGCACAGATTGCCAGAATATAATCTCCATCTACCTGTTTCCCTTTCCGATCGACAAAAATAATCCGGTCCCCGTCCCCATCCAGGGCTATTCCGATATCCGCGCCTTTCTCGAGAACAAGGCGACTGACGACTTCTGGGTGAAGGGAGCCGCACTTTTCATTGATATTTTCCCCATCGGGTTCCACCCCGATCGTGATCACTTCAGCTCCCAATTCCTCGAACACGGTTGGAGCTACTCGATAGGCGGCCCCATTGGCACAATCCAGGGCGATCCGAAGTCCATCCAGCATTAAGTGGTTGGGAAAAGTGTTTTTGAGAAAGACCACGTACCTCCCGACGGCATCGTCGATGCGATGGGCCTTTCCAACTGCTTTCGCTGTGGGACGGAGGGAATGGAGATGATTCGAAAGGATCAATTCTTCGATCCGGTGTTCGATTTCGTCCGGAAGTTTAAAGCCATCCTGAGAAAATATTTTGATCCCATTATCATAGTAAGGGTTGTGAGAAGCCGAAATCACGACACCCGCATTGGCCCTCATGCTGGTGGTGATGAAAGCGATGCCGGGAGTGGGTAAAGGGCCCACCAACATGACATCCGCTCCCATGGAACAGACGCCGGAGGCCAACGCGGTTTCCAGCATATATCCCGAAAGCCGGGTATCTTTTCCCACCACAATCCGATGTCTTCCCTTTACGTCCTTAAAGATATGGGCAATGGCCCTCCCCAACTGCATGGCCATTTCTCCAGTCATGGGGTCTGCATTGGCCACCCCTCTGATTCCATCCGTTCCAAATAGTCTACGTGTCATTCTGTTTCACCCCCGCCTGCGAAAATCTCCCTTCTCCCCCCTGCCTACCGGTCCCGGTCCCGACCGAGGGCGGGACCGGCAGGCTTCTCTAAAGTGGGATTGGGGAGGATTAGGTTAGTCATCGTTATCATAATTCTAAGGGAAAAATCAAGTTCAGCGGCCTTTCTTCTCTTAACTCCGATAACTCCGAATTTTCAACTCCCCGCCAGACGAATGGCGTCAGCCACAGCAATGGCCCTTTTTGCCTGGAGCGCATCGTGACAACGGATGATATTGGCTCCGTTGAGAACGCCGGCAGTAATACTTGATAGCGTCCCTTCCATTCGCTCTCCAACCTCCGCATTCAGAATTTTCCCGATGAAACTCTTGCGCGATGTTCCAAGTAGGATTGGCTTTCCAAGTATTCGAAACTCATGCAGATTTTTAATGATCAAAAGATTATCCTCGACGGTTTTCCCAAAGCCGATTCCAGGGTCGACGATGATCTGCCGGGAGTCCAACCCGGCAGATTCTGCCCTCTGAATGGAATCCTTCAAGTACTGGAGTATTTCAGAAAAAAGGGAATCGTAATGGACATTCTTTTGCATTGTTTCGGGCGTTCCACGGATATGCATGAGGACAAGGGGAGTATCCTCTTTTGAAGCTACTTTTGCCAGGCTGGGATCAAAATTCAACCCACTGATATCATTTATTATTTCAGCTCCTGCCTCAATCGCTTTCTGCGCCACAGTCGATTTATAGGTATCTATCGAAATGGGTACATCCACTTCGGCGGAAATTGATTTGATGACAGGAATGACCCGGCGAAGTTCCTCTTCTAATTCGAGAGGTTTCGAGCCTGGTTTGGTCGACTCCCCTCCAATATCTATAATATCTGCCCCCTCCTCAACCAACCTCAGTCCATGAGAAATGGCCTTTTCCTTGTCAAAGAAGAGGCCACCGTCCGAGAAAGAGTCCGGGGTTACATTGAGAACTCCCATCAAGAGCGTTCTCTTTCCAAGCGTCAATGTCCGCTTTCGGCAGCGTATGGCGTATTGGGTTTTAGAAATGTTTTTGAGGGTTTGTTTTACGGACTGGCCAAGAGGATTGAGGGTTGGATACTGCTCCAATTTGAGGATCAGTTTCTCGAAATGTTTCTGGGTCCCCATCAGGAGGGCATCCGTTTTTTCAGTGCTGCAATCAAGTCCCCTTCCATCGACAGCAACATCTCCGCCCAGTGCGAGCATCTCCTGTTTAAGCAGATTAGCCGTTCGAGGTTCGATACCCTCTACCTTAAGATTGAAATGGAGGGTCTTGCCTTCCATCAACCTGACGCCGGTGGGGTCCACTCCCATCTTCTTCATTTGGTGGATGGCTTCGCTGGCATTTGTAATGTGAAGGCATCGAATCAGATTCATCATGCCTAAACATTCCCACCCTTTATAATGGTTTCGATTTGATTTCCGTCAAGAACCTCTTTTTCAAGAAGCGTATTGGCCAATTTATGGAGTATGGCCATATTCGTCTGGATGATTTCTTTGGCTCTTTGATGACCCTGGGTCACAATGCCCCTGATTTCATTATCAATTAGACGCGCCGTCTCTTCACTATAATCTCGGTGCTGAGCAAATTCTCTTCCCAAGAAGATCTGCTCTTCTTTTTTACCGAAGGTCAGAGGGCCGAGCTTTTCGCTCATTCCCCATTCGCAAACCATTTTCCGGGCAATTTCCGTGGAACGTTCGATGTCATTCCCCGCACCCGTTGTTTGACTGTTTAACACCAATTCCTCTGCTGCCCTCCCTCCCATCATCACCGCAATATTGTCCAGCAAGTAGTCTTTTGGATAGGTGTGTTTTTCATCTATTGGGAGCTGTTGTGTGATTCCAAGAGCTCGGCCCCTGGGGATGATCGTCACTTTATGAATGGGGTCTGTTCCAGGAATCATCTTGGCCACTAAGGTGTGGCCCGCCTCGTGAAAAGCGGTAATCTTTCGCTCTTCCAGAGGTATGATCATTGATTTTCGTTCCACACCCATGAGGACTTTATCCTTAGCCTGTTCCAAGTCGGCCATCTCGACTTTTTCTTTTCCCAATCGAGCGGCCAGTAAGGCAGCTTCGTTGACAAGGTTCTCCAGGTCGGCACCAGTAAATCCAGGAGTTCCTCTCGACAGGACGGCGAGATTAACGTCTTCCGCCAACGGTGCCTTGTTGGAGTGGACCTTTAGGATTTCCTCTCTTCCCTTTACATCGGGAAGGGGGACAACCACTTGACGGTCAAAACGACCTGGCCTGAGTAAGGCAGGATCTAAAACATCTGGCCGGTTTGTGGCTGCGATCAGGATGACCCCTTCATTCGATTCGAAACCATCCATTTCAACCAACAATTGATTTAAGGTCTGTTCTCGCTCATCGTGCCCTCCGCCCAAGCCAGCTCCTCGATGCCTTCCGACGGCGTCGATCTCGTCGATGAAAATGATGCAGGGAGCGTTCCGTTTTCCCTGAAGGAAGAGGTCTCGCACCCTGGAGGCCCCGACCCCCACAAACATCTCCACGAAATCAGAACCACTGATGCTGAAGAAGGGAACGTCAGCTTCGCCTGCAATCGCTCGTGCCAGAAGTGTCTTCCCCGTTCCAGGGGCACCGATAAGAAGAACTCCTTTGGGAATCCGTCCGCCAAGCTTTGTAAACTTCTTGGGGTCCCTAAGAAAATCGATGATCTCCTCCAGTTCATTTTTGGCTTCTTCAATTCCAGCGACATTCTCAAATGTCACCTGATGGAGCTCTTTCGTCAGAATTTTAGCCTTACTCTTTCCAAAAGAGAGGGCCTTTCCACCGCCGATCTGCATCTGTCGCATGAAAAAGAGCCAGACACCGATGAGAAGAATTACCGGAAGTGAAGGGATAAGTATGTTCCAGAGGACGGACTCTTCTTCTTTCTTCGCATTAATAACTACCCCCTTATCTCTCAGAAGTTTAATCATCTCGGGGTCTTCGGCGGCATAGGTCTTGAAGCGTTTTCCTTCTTTATCTGTCCAGATAATGTTTTTACCGCGTATCTCTACCTCCTGAACCCGATTGTTCTCCACGGTGGAGACGAATTCAGAATAATTTTTTTCTGACGCTGTTTGACGGGGTTTGCTGAAAAGCTGAAACAGGAGAATCATTATAATGACGATAATCGCCCAGAAGATCAGGTTTTTATAAAATGAACTCAAAAATTTTCCTCCAGTATGGAATTTCAGCCAAAAAAGATTAACATAATCTATCTTTTATTTCAATATCATGGATTTACCCGAAGCAATATTCAGGAGCCAATAAAATCAGTGAGCCGGGATTGCGCAAAAATGTCTTAACTCTCTGAATTTATTTATGTAAGTGTTCGGCGGGGAAGGACGGTTTCTTTTTTTTCTTGAAAAAAGGCTAAAAAAACTGTAGGGTTACGAATAACTACTTAATGTTAGATGTAAAAACTTGCTAAGCTACCGAGGGTTCAGGATGAATCATGGACCTAACATGGTTCGTGGCAAGGTCGGGATGAAGCGAAAAAACATTTAGGGAATAAATATGGCGATTGAACCATTGAAACAATGTCCTCTTTTTGCCGGGTTGAAGGAAGAAGACCTGAAAAGGATCAGGGCTGTTGCCTCACTCAAGCGGGTCGGAAAGAAGGAGATTCTCTTTTCCGATGGAGAAGAGGCAAAGGGGTTTTATGTGATCCTTTCGGGTAAGGTGAAACTCTATAAGATTTCGCCGGACGGCAGGGAGCAGATTCTTCATGTGGTCTCCGCACCGGATGCCTTTGCTGAAGCAGCTCTTTTTCTCGAAGGAAGTTACCCGGCCTTTGCCGAAGCCTTAGCAGATAGTCAACTTCTCTTTTTCCCCAAGAGGGATTTTATCCAGCTCATCGAGCGGAATCCCCAACTCAGCATCAACATGATCGTCTCCCTTTCCCACTTTCTAAGAAAATTTGCTTCCCTCATTGAAGAACTCTCCCTCAAAGAAGTTTCAGCGAGAGTTGCAAAATATCTGATCGATCTCTCTTTGAAGTCAGCGAAAGAGGGAAAGAACCCGAAGGAGGTCGATTTGGATTTAAGCAAAACCCAATTAGCTTCAAAGTTGGGGACGATCAGTGAGACCCTGTCAAGGAGCCTGGCAAAAATGAAAGCCAAGAGAATCATCGATGTGAAGAAAAACAGGATTCGAATCTTAAATCGAGAAGCCTTAGAAGAATTGGCCTCAGGTTTGAAAATATAATCTCACCTTAATGAGGGGTTTCTGCCGTTCGCCTATCTAAGAGTTGTCAATACCGTCCGTGTAGTTCCTTTGAAGGGAATACCAAAGAGATTCAGAACCTGTTTTTCTCAATCAAAAGGTCCGCTTCCGGAAGGGTCGCTTCTTCTATCGTGGAGGGCTGCCAGTGCGGCTGATCATCTTTGTCCAGAATGCGTGCGCGGATGCCTTCAAGATAATCCGGGTGTCTTACTATAAACCGAGCCGCCCGGGTCTCGGCAGCAAACACCTCCTCCAGGGGACGCCCTTCATTATGCCGCAGCAAGGACAAGGTGAGGGCGAGCGCTGTGGGAGACCGTTCCGACAGCCGATGATAAACATCCTGGCATAGACGGTCTTCCTGGCTGCATCGAGAAAGGGAATTCATGATTTCCCCGATAGAGGTCTTCCCGGAGAAATGGGTTTCTACCCATGCATCCATTCCGGGATTGACAGGGATGTCTTTTTGGAAGAAAGAGGCGAGGAAGGATTTAAGGTACTGTACCGCTATCGATTTTTCGTCGGCGGGCTTTGCCGGAAAACCTTGAAGGGCCTTTCTCAGCCTCGGCAATTGCTCTCTTCTGGTTAACGAGCTTGCCAGTCCAAGGCGGATACATTCCGCTCCTTCCATTTCATAACCTACAAGTCCAAGGTATTCCGGGTATCCTTTGGGACATTTTGTAAACATCCAGCCCGTTGCACCCACGTCGGGAAAAAAACCGATCCGGGTCTCGGGCATAGCCATATGGGTGCGCTCTGTTGCGATAACGATATTGGCCCCGGCAGATAAACCAAGACCTCCTCCCATGGTGATGCCATCCGCGATTACGATCACCGGTTTTGGAAATCGATGTATACAAAGGTCTAAAGCATATTCTTCTTCAAAAAACTCATCCGCAACGGGGAAAGATTTCTCCTTCACAGCCCTTGCGAGTGTTTTGAGGTCGCCGCCTGCGCAAAACCCTCTGTGTCCGGTTCCAAGGAGCAGGACGAACTGATACCGGTCCCTTTCTATGGCTTCGTCAAGGGCTCGGCGGATCTGCAGGATCATCTCCGTGGTGAGAGCATTGATGACACGGGGCCGGTTGAGAATGATCTCCATCATAGTCGGGTAACGTTTTACGATAACCTCAGACTTTCTCTGATCTGAATCGGTTGCCATAAACAATATCCCTTCCTGCTATTTCCTCCATCGAAAGCAGTTTGCTGATGATGGTTTCCTCATTTTCTTATACCTGCGCACTCAAGATAAATGGGGTGAATCAAGTATTTTCCGGGTTAAGCGACAGTATTTGAGACTCGCTTATACTAAGCTTCTTTTCTCCCCAAGGTCTGGAGGGCAAGAGCACGAAGAGAAGAATATAAGAAATAACCCGCCTGTCGCGTTGGCTCTTCCGGGAACAAAGGAAAGATGAAATTGATAAATTGACAAAATGTTGGTAAATTGGTCTCAGTCCCATTAGGGGAGTGAGAGGAAATCCATTGACATCATATATTGAGAAGGGGAGATCTTAGATGGAGATCAATAATGTGTGTGTCGTCGGCATGGGAACGATGGGAAGCCAGATCGGGATTGTCTGTGCCAGGGGCGGTTTTCGAACCATTCTGGTGGATCTTTCCGAAGAGTCAATAAAAAAGGGTTTAGGGTCTATCAAATCATTTTTAAGCAGTCAGGTTAGGAAGGAAAGAATGAAGGGTGAGGAAATGGAGGAGGTTCTTTCCCTTATCACTACCACGACGGATTTGGCGAAAGCCCTTTCAGATGTGACATTGGTTATCGAGGCTGTTTTTGAGGATATTGATGTGAAGAAGGGGTTGTTCAAAAAAATGGATGGGATCTGTCCGAAAGAAGCCGTTCTGACGAGCAACACGTCCACATTGAGCATTACGGAGATAGGAGCGGTCACCGCTCGACCGGAAAGATGCATCGGAACACATTTCTTGATTCCGGCGGCCTTGACGCCGCTTGTTGAATTGGTGCGTGGGTTAGAGACTTCTGATGAGACCCACAAAACGATTATTGATTTCCTTACAAAGTGTGGGAAAGAGACCGTTACCGTTGTGGACTCTCCGGGGTTTGTGATCAACCGTCTTTACCTTCCGATGGTGAACGAAGCTTTCTACGTCTTGGAGAACTCTCTTGCCAGCGCGCAAGAGATTGACAGATGTTGCGTGAGAGGCCTTGGCTTTCCTTTAGGCCCCTTGGCCGCAGCGGATGCCTTCGGGCTGGACATTCTTTTGAGATGTATGGGAACCTTTCATAAGGAGTTGGGTGAAAAATATCGACCCGCACCGCTTCTCGTTAAGTTGGTCAAAGCCGGACGCCTCGGCCGGAAGAGTGGAAGAGGAGTCTATGATTATCGCTCCTCCCCCTCTCCCCCGGGGACCGTGTCGTAATCGAACGGAGGGTAGTAAAAACGGGACTAACAGCCGGATTCCAAAGCTTTAGAATGCGCACGTTTAAGGTTAGAGGCAATTGTCGTTGTCACAAGAAGGCAATTCTTTCATGGCCTTGAAGTTCCCGATTCCCATGGTTAAGAGGTTGCGCTCTAAAGCTTTCTTACCCGGCTGTCTATCCCGTTTTTTTAGAATTTCTGCCACCCATCCCCATTATGACAAAATCTCCGGGGGGAGAGGGACAGCCTGCCTGCCCCGCCCTCGGTCGAGACCGGGGCCGGTAGGTAGGGGTGTGGGGAAAAAAACAGATCCTTAAGGTAGGAAGTGACAAGACTTTCCGCATTCGTTAACAGAGAAGATATAAAATCCTATATCTCCCGCAGCTGGTCCGTCAGTTGGCCACTGACGCTGATCATGCTTTTTGAATTTTTGATCGGGCTTACGGATGTCTACATTGCGGGCAGGGTGAGCAAGGAGATCCAGGCGGCCTACGGCTTTGTCATTCAGCTCTATTTCGTCCTTATTGTGATCGCCAACGCCCTTACCGTGGGCACGGTCTCTGTGGTTTCGAGATTATACACCTCAGGGGATAAAAACGAACTGGTCAAAAGCGTTTTCTCTTCCCTCGTCGGAGCAGCCGGCGCAGGCGCATTCCTTGCGTGCGGGGGTTTTCTATTCAGCCCTTACATCGTTCATGTTCTAAATATCCCCCAGCAGCTCAAACAATATGTCATTCCCCTGATTGGAATCTACGCGACGGGTTTATTCTTCCACTACCTCCTCATCAACTCCAACGGTCTGTTGAGGTCGTCCGGCAGGATCAAGGATTCTCTGAAAACGCAAGCCCTTGTCTGTGTCCTCAACATCGGCCTCAACTTCTTTTTGGTCTTTCATACGCCACTGGGATTTAGAGGAATTGCGGCCGCGACGGCCTCGAGTGTCTTCATCGGGAGCGTGGTCAATCTGTGGAAGGTAAGAAGTTCGATGACGGGGGCGGGGAAATTCTCCATCGACCTGGTAAGAAAGATGATCACCATCGGTTGGCCCATCGGAATGCTTCAAGTGCTGTGGCAGCTTTCTTCAATGGTTCTTTTCCTGATCTTGAGCGCCTTGCCTGAACACCGCGTTGAAATTCTCGCCGCCCTGACTACCGGTCTCAGAATCGAATCTGTCATCTACCTTCCGGTTTTCGGGTTCAACATGGCGAATGCGGTGATCGTCGGAAATATGCTGGGCGAGAAGAGAGAGCAAGATGCCTTCCGGAGCGGGTTCATCACTGCCGCGATTGGAGTCCTGATTGTCACGGTCATGGTCATTGCAGTGATTTTGAACGCTCGATGGATCGCCTCGTTCCTGTCGAACAATGAGATTGTGATCAGGGAGAGCACGAAGTACATTTACATCAGCATGATCAGCGAGCCCTTTATGGCCTGGGGCATTATCCTGGGTGGGGGTTTAAACGGCGCAGGAGATACGCGAAGCGTACTGATGCGGGTTGCTCTGAGTGTGTGGCTTGTGAGGATCCCATTGAGCTATATCTTTGTGGTGTTCTTTGGGTTCGGACCGGCTTCGGTCTGGTGGTCTATGAATATCTCACAGTTCGTCCAGGCGTTCGTCATGTCCAAAAGATATTTCGATAGAAAATGGTTATCTCTGGAAAAATAGGGACACATCCCATTTATTGTGGGGCTCTATAAAAATGGATTGTGTCCCTATTTTTGTATTCTGTTGACTTAGGTCAAGGCATTTATTTTATTCGGGAATATAATTAAAGAAAAAAATAGTGATGAAGGGAAATGAGATGAGTTTAAAGAAGGTCGGGTTTTCAGAGAAGGAGAAGAATGACATTCGGACATTGATGAAGTTTGTGGGGGTCTATTGCAGAGAGAATCACAATGGAGAGAGGGCTCCTTTTTCATTCAAACTTTTCGATATCAAAGAAATCGAAAATAAGGAGATTCCGCTGTGCTCGGATTGCACGCGACTCCTCACCTATGGCCTGACGATGAGGCTCAAATGCCCTCACGATCCCAAACCCATGTGCAAGAAATGTGAGACTCAATGTTACCATGGTGAATATAAATCAAAGATTCGAGAGGTGATGAAATTCTCCGGGATGTACTTGGTGAAGCACGGTCGTGTGGATCTGCTCTATCATTATCTGAGGTAAGATTCAGAAGGCAAAGAGCACAAGGTAGCGGGCGGTAATTAATCTGCATTCTGCTTTCAGCCTGCTGCTTTTGGGGGGATTTGATCTAAGTCAAAAGCACTCTTAGAGAAGGGATGTCAAATTTAAACTAAAGGAGACACGATATGGTTGATAAGAAGGAGATCACCTGTTTCCTTTGTCATAAAACAGAACATGAGGGAGTTTTGATTCCTTGCCGGAAGGGTGGGCAAGATCTTTGGGTATGTACCCGATGCTTACCCATGCTGATCCATGGTGGATAAGGCAGATGATCCTCTCGGTCCCTCTTTTAGCAAAGAGGGATGAAGGGGAATTTGTCAAGGAGGAATTGGAATGGACAAATATGCAAAGGCGTTTGTCAAGTCGAGTCTGATCTATCTTGGAATAGGAACCATTATGGGAATAGGTATGGTTTTATTGCCAGATATTCGATTTACCGTCACACGGGTTCATGTCCATATTCTTCTTCTGGGATTTATGGCTATGATGATTTATGGCGTAGGATATCATATTCTTCCCCGATTTATGGGGAGACCGGTTTACAGCCATCGTCTCGGCAATATTCAGGTGTGGCTTGCTAATATTACGCTCATCGGTCTTTCGGTTTCTTGGATGATAGAGGCTTCGCAAGGAGGAGTCTGGCACCTCTGGGCAATTCTTTTCGGAATCGGTCAAGGGGTTGCGATTTTTTTGTTTATGTTCAATCTTTGGAAGAGCATGGTCCTCGTCAAGAGTTCGGAGTGATCAGTTCGGAGCCATAGAAAATATTCCGAACTCTGAACTTTCAAAAGAGAAGGAGGTTTTGAAATGACTGAGAAGAAGTTTAATAAGGATATGGTCATTGGAGATGTTTTGAAGGCGAACCCTGCAGCGATCAAGGTGATCGAAAAATATTTTGGGCAGGGATGCTTCACCTGTCCCGGGATGAAGATGGAATCCATCTCTTTTGGAGCGATGATGCACAACATGGATCCAGAAGTGATTATTAAAGAGTTGAATGAATTGGAATGAATGGTATGATGGAGCCTATTCATCTTTTTGAAAAAGCAGAGTTCTCCAAAGAGAATTTTATACCCAAGCAACTCCATATCGGCGATGCAGGAGCGGCAGTGCTTATCTGCTTTGAACCCGGCCAGACCATGCCTCTTCACCCTCATCCGGGGGCGTTAGAAGTGATCCTCTATGGGGTTGAAGGGGAGGGGACTTTGATGATCGGGGATGAGGAGAAGCCCTTTAAAAAAGGAGACCTTATCTTTTGTAAGGGGGAAGTTCCCATCGGGCCCAAGAATACGGGGCAAGGAAGGTTTATGGTTCTGGTCATTCTTATTTTAAAGCAGTTGGTTTCCAAAGGGTAAGCTTTTTGTAAAGGAGACCGTATCTCACTCCCTGGCAACTGATCAAGACCGA
>JBAVGF010000266.1:0-3317 GCA_049684675.1 Thermodesulfobacteriota bacterium
TTGAGTCGAGATGGCCGCGAAATAGATGCGACAGGAAAGGTGGTCATGCCCGGTCTCATCGATGCTCATACACACCTTATTTTTGCCGGGTCAAGGGAGAATGAATTCGAGCAAAGAATTCAGGGGCTCTCTTATCAGGAAATTGCGGAGAGAGGAGGGGGAATCCTTTCAACGGTGGAGGCTACCCGAGAGGCTTCCTTCGATGAGCTTCTCTCCCTTGGAAAGAAAAGATTGGACCGGATGCTTTCGAAGGGCGTGACTACCCTGGAAGCCAAAAGCGGATACGGTCTTTCTCTCCAGGACGAATTGAAGATTCTCAAAGTGATGAAAGCCTTGCAGGAGAGCCACGCCATTGATATCGTCCCCACCTTTTTAGGAGCCCATACTTTTCCGAAAGAATTCAGAGAGGATCGGGCGGGTTATATGAATCTTCTTATCGGAGAGATGATTCCTAAAGTGGCACAGGAAAGACTTGCGGAATTTTGCGATGTCTTCTGTGAGGAGAAGGCTTTTACCCTCGAAGAGTCGAAAAAGATTCTTGAGACTGGGAAACGATATGGCCTTAAGCCAAAGATTCATGCAGATCAATTGAGTCCGGGGGGGGGAGCCGAGCTGGCGGCCGAGGTCAATGCCTTTTCGGCCGATCATTTAGAATACGTGAGCCACGAGGGCATCAAGAAAATGGCTGAGAATGGAGTCACGGCGGTGCTGTTGCCGGGGGCAAGCTTTTTTCTCTCCATGAAAAAATACCCTCCTGCCAGAGATATGATCGAACAGGGGGTGGCCGTTTCCCTTGCCACCGATTTAAACCCGGGCTCTTCGATGACCGAATCCCTTCCCTTGATGATGACAATGGGTTGTACGATGTACAAGATGGTTCCTAAAGAGGTCATTCAAGCCGTGACGGTTCATGCAGCAAGATCCATGGGACGGGAAAAGGAGATTGGCAGTCTGGAAGTTGGAAAGCAAGCCGATCTCTTATTGCTCGACATTCCCAACTATCGTTATCTCCCTTATCACATCGGTGTGGAACATGTTGAGGTGGTTGTTAAGAAGGGGAGAATAATCTATCAGATGGAGCCAAGGGCGAATGGCGAGGCGTGAAGTGTAACACTCAACGTCTCAGTCCTTAGGAAAAAGACTATGCGACTTCTTGAATGCGTTCCCAATATCAGCGAGGGCAGGGATCAAGACAAGATCGCTTTGATCGCTGAGGAGGTAAAAAAACACACAGGGATCAAACTTCTTGACTGTTCTTCAGACAGGGACCATCACAGGAGCGTGTTCACTTTTATCGGTGAACCGGAAGCGACTAAAGACGCCGCGTTTTCCTTAGCTATGAAAGCCCTCGACCTTATTGACATGAGGGAACATAAGGGAGACCATCCCCGTCTGGGTGCCGTGGATGTTGTTCCCTTTATTCCCATTCAAGGGGTGGAAATGGAGGAGGCTGTTCAAATCGCTCACGAATTTGGAAAGGGGTTAGGAAAGAGGGGGATCCCCGTCTTTTTTTATGAAGAGGCCGCGACCCGGCCGGAGAGGAAAGACCTGCCTTCGATCCGGAAAGGAGAATACGAAGGTTTGGGGGAGAAGCTGAAGGATCCCGAATGGAAGCCCGATGAAGGGCCCGATCACTTCAATCCGAAATTTGGGGCGACGGTTGTGGGAGCCCGCTTCGCTTTGGTCGCCTACAATGTCAATCTCAAAACAAAAGATCTCTCCCTGGCCAAAGCGATTGCGAAAAAGGTCCGGTTCAAAGATGGAGGGTTTCCTCATGTCAGGGCCATGGGAGTTGATCTGAGGGAAAAAGGGATGGTCCAGGTTTCGATGAACCTGACGCATTATCGAGTGACCAATATTCCAAAAGTCTATGAATTCATCAAGGAAGAAGCCTTGAAAAAGGGGATAGAGATAGAGGCCTCGGAGATTGTGGGATTGATCCCTTTAGGTGTGTTAGAAGGCGTCGTCCAATATTATCTGAAATGCCAGCCGTTTTCGGTTCGCCAGGTCATTGAGCAGCGAATTCTGGAATTTGAATAAGATGGAGGGATGATGGAGCTCAAACGATTCTTAGAAAAAGTGTCCTCGAGTACCCCTACCCCCGGGGGAGGAAGTGCTTCTGCCCTGGCCGGGGCATTATCTGCCTCTCTCGTGGCGATGGTGGCAGGGCTTTCTTCCAAGAAGGGTAAAACAAAAAAGAAGGGAGTGGCAGGGATAAGAAGGAAAGGATTGTCCATTCAAAAGAGGCTCTTCCGGGCGATTGATGAAGACTCAAAGTCTTTTGATGCGGTCATCAAAGCCTTTCGCCTCCCCAGAAACTCGGAGAGAGACCGTCTCCACCGGGCCAGACAGATTCAAAAGGCCTATCGGGAGGCGACCCTCATCCCCCAACAGGTCTGTCGGCGGTCTCTTCAACTCTTGGAATATTCGAGGGCTCTTATTTTAAGCGGGAACCCGAAGGCGATCAGTGATGCGGGGGTGGCTGCATTTCTTGCCGATGCTGCCCTGGCAGGGGGGTTGCTGAACATTAACATTAATTTAGTGGCCGTGACTGAAAAAACGTTTGCCAAGAGAATGAACGTGTTGATGAGAAACTGGGCGAGAAAGAGGAATCAACTCATGAAGGCCATCCTCATGAAGCTGACCGGGGTTTCTCATATATAGAAGGATCTCTATTTCCGCCCCCGCTTGGGGCTCTACACGACTCGACATTTTCTTAAGACTTCATCGTTGAGGGTAGATATGTCAAAATCTTA
This sequence comes from Thermodesulfobacteriota bacterium, assembly GCA_049684675.1. Classification (GTDB taxonomy): domain Bacteria; phylum Desulfobacterota; class BSN033; order BSN033; family UBA1163; genus UBA1163. Next base: position 2,757 of record JBAVGF010000266.1, read on the forward strand.
TGCGTTTGTGGCAGCGTTCCTTTTTCTTATTCTTACCGTTTCTCCGGTCGTGAGCCAGGAAGACCTGCCTGGTTTGATCAAGAGGGTCGAGTCCTCGATCGTTATGATTGTGACTTACAGTAAGGAAGGGAGCATGCTCGGTCAAGGAAGCGGTTTTTTTATCGATAAGAAAGGGGATGTGATCACGAATTCTCATGTCCTGCAGGACGCAAGCCGCGCCACCGTTAAAACGACAGACGGCAAGGAATATCCGATTAAGAAGGTTCTCGCTGAAGATAAGGAAGGCGATATCGTTCAAGTTTCGGTAGATATTTCAAAAGAAGCTGTAATTCCCCTGCCCGTAGCCCCCAAACTCCCCGAGGTGGGAGAGAGAGTGATCGTTATCGGAACCCCCCTCGGCCTGGATAAAACGGTCTCAGATGGAATTGTCTCTGCCGTGAGAGAGATCCCCGGATTTGGGAAAATCGTTCAGGTGACCGCTCCCATATCCCCCGGGTCAAGTGGCAGCCCAGTGATCAACATGAAAGGAGAGGTGATCGGAATTGCCACTTTCTTTATGGT
>JBAVGF010000267.1:0-3668 GCA_049684675.1 Thermodesulfobacteriota bacterium
CCTCGGTCCAACCTGGCTGGAAAAATTATCCGTTGAGCCTTCACCGGAAAGGATAAGATCGACTCCTCCGATCTTCTCGATGGCCTTGCTTAACGCCCTGGCCGTGCCTGCGGTGTCCGAATTGGCAAAAAGAGGATCCGTCAACAGGACCGCTTCATCAGCTCCGATGGCTAAGGCCCCCTTGATCGTTTCCTTCAGTTTCGCTCCACCCAGAGCCAGCGCAATCACCTTTGTCCCTTCGACCTTCTCTTTGATCCTGATCGCCTCTTCGAGAGCGTTTCTGTCCATATCTCCGAAGATCAGAGGGGCCCCTTCCAGGAGAGGTTTCCGATCCTTGATCCGGATGTATTTCAGGTCAGCGATCTGTTTCAGGCATACGATGATGTTCACGTTTTGACCTCCTTTCCACTCACTCAAGAAACACAAATACCTTTGGATCGACCCTGGCGAACCCAATAAGAGGGCCGACACCATTCTCAGCTCCAGGGGCAGCCATCGAAGCTGCCCCTGGAGACTGGGTGCAAGAAAATTCACTCTCAGACAGGATTAGTGACCTACCTGTGTACCGCGATACGGCACTCCCTCGTCACCGATGTAGTCACGGGCGATGATGATCTTTTGAACGTGATACCCACCCTCTGCTCCAACTACATAGGACATAGCGCCTCTCAAGGCCATCTCAAGCGGTGTGTCCTTGGTATAACCGAAACCGCCGTGGTACATCATGGCATGTTTCGCGATATCCACAGCAAGCATCGGCGAATTGGCCTTGCAGATAGAGATCGTCCGGTTGATCTCCTCCTTGGTAAAGCTGGATCGATCTTCATAGAAATGGTCGATCATCCAGGTCCCCTTCTGAAGCATCAGCTTCAGCATCTCCAATTTGGAATAGTCATCGGCGATCTCGAAGGAGATACCCTCAAAGCTCGACAGGGGCCGGCCGAAGATAATCCTCTGTTTGCTGTAGTCCCGGCCGATTTCCAGGCACTTCTCAGCTCCTCCCAGGCAAGCGGCTGACACTAATACTCGGGCGGCATTGAAACCTTCCATGTTGATATAGAACCCTTTGCCTTCTTCACCAAGAATGTATTTTTTCGGAATCTCGACGTTTTTATAAACAAACCCACCCGTGGAGAGCCCCATACGCCCCATGTCTTTATAAACGGTAAAGCTTGTGCCCGGAGCTTTGGCCGGAAAATAGGCAAACGTGGCTCCTTTATAACCTTTTGAAGGATCGGACTTAAAAAGGGTTAGATGACCTCCACCCCATTCATTGGACTCCCTGACACCGCTGATATAGGCCTTTTCACCGTTGACGATGAACTTGGTTTTTTCGCTCTTGGCCCAGGTCTTAATGTTGGCAAGGTCGGAGCCTCCGCCGGGCTCGGTTGTATTGATCCCCAGGAACCACTCGCCTTTTGCCACTTTGGGTAATATCTCTTCCTTGGCCTCCTTGGTGCCGTACTGAGAAAGCATAAATGCCCATCCGATGCAAAGCAGTGTGTAAACAGGCACAGACATGCTCAGCTCGGCCCGGGCTACCTCATGAATGGTTGTCATGGCATACTGCATCGTTTCTCCGGGCACGGCTGTGCCGCCATACTCCTCGGGAATGGTCACTCCGAAGATCCCGAGATCAGCCATCTTCTTGACGACTTCCTTGGGAATCTTCTCCCACTCCTCGTCAATTTTCCGCGCGATTGGCTCCAGTTCTTTCTGCGCGAATTCTCTTACTGTGTTTTTCCATAACTCCAGCTCCGTACTCATTCTGAATTCCATTGTGATCCTCCTTTCTTGTGTTTAATGAAGTTCCAATCGGCCACCGGCAGCGTAAGCCGGGTGGCACCAAAAACAATAAATACCCAAACCGCATTCGTGCCAACCAGTGGTATTTGGCACGAATTGACTCTGCTCTACTTGGCTGGGTGTCTGCAGTAGAATTATCTGCCAAGAAAACATTTCGTCCCGGACAATTTGTACGCACCTTCTATATCAGCAAAGACCGTGCCATTTGCCATATAAATAGTAACATATTGATATTTAAAGTTTTTTTTAGATACGAAATCACGGAAGACTCTTTGAAGCCGGAAAAATGTCCCGAAATCAGGACATCAGAACAGGCAAAATATCATAACATGCTAACTATACTGTAAGATTAATTTATGTCCTGTATTTAAGACATGTCTGATTTACAGGACGTTATGCTGTTTCATTTTTTCGTAAAGTGAGGACCTGTGGATTCCAAGAATTTTCGCTGCCTTTATCTTGTTCCCCCCCGCAGACCGAAGGGTGTCCATAATGATCTGCCTTTCTACATCCGCCAGCGTATCCCGCAAAGACCCACCGGGTCGGATAAAACCCTCGTTCAGCATCTCAAGGCGGGTTATCCGTCCCGGAAGGTGTTCCGGTTTCAGCTGTCCACCTCTTGCCATGATCAGCCCCCTCTCCAGAACGTTTTTCAATTCCCGGACGTTCCCCGGCCATTGATATCTCTTGAGCATTTCCATTGCCTCATCGGATATGTCTGTGGGGTAAGACCCAACTTCCTGATTTAAGATAGACATCAGATGACGGGCGACGGCCGGAATATCCTCTGGTATGCTTCGGAGGCTCGGCGCATCGATGTGGAAGGAGCTGATGCGATAATAAAGGTCCTCCCGGAAAGTTCCTTTTCCCATCATCTCCTGAAGACCCTTGTTTGTAGAGGTAATGAGCCTATAGTCAAGATTGATCGTCGTGGTCCCGCCGATGCGTTCCAGTTCCTGGTCCTGAAGGACCCTCAGAAGTTTTGCCTGCATGGTCAGGGGCATGTCGCCGATTTCATCAAGCAGAATGGTTCCGTTGTTTGCAAGCTCGAATTTTCCAGGCTTTCCCTGAGCGCGGGCCCCTGTAAACGCGCCTCCCTCGTAGCCAAAAAGCTCGCTTTCGATCAATTCCCGGGGAATGGCGGCACAATTGACCCTGATGAAAGGACCGTCCGCTCGCTTGCTATTTCTATGGATATAATAGGCGATGGTCTCTTTGCCGGTTCCCGACTCTCCGGTGATCAGAACCGGAAAATCACTGCCGCTGACCTGTAAGGCTAACTTCTTTGCCCTTTGAATCAGATCGGACTGGCCGATCAGGACTCTGGCTCCCTTCAGGCTCTTGATTTCATCCTTGTAATATTTGAGCTTGCTGTTGAGTACATTAAGCCGTCTCTGGATTTGCATTACTTTTGACTCGTGATGAAGCATGGCCTTACCGACAGCGCCGATAATCTTCCCTTCCCGATTTCTCAACGGAATTCTCGAAATAATTTGTAGCCTTCCGCCGACGAACAGAGTTTCCCCGATCTTGGCCCGGCCGGTTTCCACAACCTCGTGCAAATTCGTTTCTTTGATGACCTCTTTCACATGCCGGCCTATCGCCGTGACGGGATCGACCCCTATCAGGTCCTTGCTATAGTGACTGATGAAGCGGATAATCCCCCTCGTATCAATGATCACAGGACACTCATAGGGATTATCGACGATGGCTTCGAGAAGGTCTCTATCTAACTGGTCCAGCGTATGATCGATAGGTATTGGGGTCATAAATGTCTTCGCTCGGCATGGTAATCTGCTTGTACTTTAGAAGGATTACCCATTAAACGGCACCCTGTCAAGAGGGATAATCCTCTCTTGTCT
>JBAVGF010000268.1:0-5618 GCA_049684675.1 Thermodesulfobacteriota bacterium
CACGGTGAAGCACCGCTTTGAAAAGAATTGCTTCCACGACAACGTAAAGGCCTGCTAAGCCGAATCCCCACGCTAACACGTTCTTAAACCCTTCGTTGAATCCATAAAAGGAACGAAAGTATGCCAAGAAATACGTCAGCGGAATGGCTTGGGCTATCTGGGGAAAGGGAAAGGGAAGGATGAAGACAGGATAGTATATCCCGCAGATCAAGGAAATCAAGCCGCTGAAAGACCAGGCCGCCACATCCGCCATATAACCAAAAAGGAGAACGAGGATGCAGACGCTCATGCCTACGGATGCAGCAGTGAGGAAAAGGCCTAAGAGAAAGAGGATAAGAGGACCGATGCCCGGCCGCAAAAGATCAAACCCAAATGCAAGACTGCTGAAAATCGAAAGCAACAGAAACACGAAGAAGGAACGAATCACGCCAATCAGCCAGGAACCCAAAATTAATTGGAAAGATTGGACAGGGGCGATGAAAGTATGTTTGAGGGATTTCGACCAAAGGTCATACAGAAGGACATAGGCCACGTCAATCTGACAAACCTGAATCACACTCATGGAGATGACGCCCACCAGGATGAACCCCGTTTTGTTGGGATCCAGCTCCAGAAAGCTTGTCAAAAACCCCACGGAAAAGAACCCAACCACAGGCCAGAAAAGGATCTCGAAGATGGTAAAGACATTCCGCTTCGCGATGATCCAATTCTTAAACACGAAGGCCCATATCTGAATCAATCTCCGCTGCAAAGTCAATGAAAACCCCTCACTTAGAATTCAGGAGCCGGGAGCCGGAATCCAGAATAGAAACATCGATAAACTGTCAAGACAAAAATTGATGTGCCTTTTGTCAGACAATTAAATCTTGAAAATCCTTTGCAGCTTATCTTTTCATTCTGAATTCTGACTACTGGATTCTGAATTCTCAATTATTTCTACATTCTAAATTATCAGAATAGCACAACGGGGGCAGGAGTTGAATGAAAAAGATATTCGTCCGGTGATAAATGGTGTTATAATGACTTTCAAAGGAGGGCCCAGACATGGAGAAGATTGAATTGAGTGCTAAGACTATCTGTTACCCAATGCCCTGCTCGTTGGTCGGCGTCAATGTAGGAGGCAAACCCAATTACCTTACGGTTGCCTGGTTCAGCACGGTTAACGTCAAACCGCCCTACCTCATGATTGCGCTCGGCAAGGCACACTACACGAACCCCGGTATCAAAGAGAACGGTACTTTCAGCGTTAACATTCCGTCGGCGGCGATGGCCGACGTCACGGATTACTGCGGCATCGTGTCAGGAAACAAATACGACAAGGCCAAGATGTTCGAAACATTCTATGGCAAGCTAAAGACGGCACCTATGATTAAGGAGTGCCCCTTCAACGCCGAGTGTAAGCTTATCCAGACGATTGACATTCCAGACCATGAGCTTTTCATCGGGGAGATCATCACAGCATACAGCGATGAGCGCTACCTTGCGAAAGGGGCTCCTGATCTCAGGAAGATCGCTCCATTCATACTCTCCGTACCGGAGCGTAAGTATCTCTCATTGGGGGCGGAAGTGGGACAGGCATGGGAGATAGGCAAAAAATTCATCTCAAAGGGACCTTAGATAAGACTGGTGTTCTCAGGAACGGGGATTCGGTGCTTTATCCAATGTTGTGCTTTGCCAGCCAATCGCGCACAGCATGACCCGTTCCAAATGGCCACGGCTTTAATTTATCAACGGGAATCCATTTGATTTCCGCTAATTCATCTCCCAATTTCATTTCCCCGGCGGCAGAGAGTTGATAGGCGATGATCAATTGGTTCCTTTCAAAAAAAGAATAAACGCCTACCAATTCCACGATCTCGGAATCGAGCCCCAGCTCTTCTTTCACTTCCCTCTTGACCGCCGTTTCTGGCGTTTCCCCTTTTTCCAGAAATCCTGTGATGAGTCCGAATACCTTTCCAGGCCATTCTTTATTCCGCGCGAGAAGTATATTGCCGTCCATCTCGACGATGGCGGCAACGACCGGCAAAGGATTATCCCAGAACACATAACCACAGTTATTCGACATGCAGCAAAGGAGGTCCTTCCCGTTGACGGTGTTCTTACTTAAACCCTTTCCACACAACGGACAATATTTGAATTCATTCATAACGTCCCCATTCTTAGAAAGGTGAATGTCAAATAAGAGCGGCTCATCCAAGTTTTTTGTCGGTTACCTCCCCTTGCCCTCGGTCCATACACCCCTTAAATTAAGGGAAGGTGTGAAAAAATTGTCCCCCGCGCAAAAAGGCGGGCGAGATGTCGAGACGGGACGTGAAGCGAAGGCCCGATGGGCCCAGAGCTTCCAAAGTTTTACAGCGGCACCTCTTCGCGTTAACTCCCTACAAAAAAGACATTAATACCTATTGTGTACCTACAGGGTTTTGTCAGCTTTACCCTCTCATGTAACCGCATTTGTAAAACTTTGGAGATATTCTTGCCCGCCCGCCTCCCGAATTTTTTCACAGCTTCAGGGGGATGAAGGGAGGTTAACAGGGAAAAGTAGCCAAGGGATACCTACGGCAATAACATCTCAATGAGATGGGGCCCTGGTTCGGTAAGGGCCTTGCTCAGTTCCCGTCCAAAATCTTCTGCAGTGCTGACAGTAACCCCCGGAACCCCAAACCCTTGAGCAATTTTCACCCAATCGATCGGAGGCTTCGTCAGTTCCGTCAGTGCCTGAGTATTAGGACCATAGGACGTAACACCTGCATGCCTTAGCTCCACCTGCAGAATCCGGTAGCTCCGGTTAGAGCAGATCAGGGTGGTGACGTTCAACTCTTCACGGGCCTGGGTCCACAGGGCCTGCACCGTGTACATCGCGCTTCCATCCCCCTCCAGGTTGATCACCGGCCGCTCCGGACAGGCTATGGCAGCGCCAGTCGCACAGGGAATGCCTTGCCCGAGCGCCCCGCCCGTGAGGGTCATGAAGCTGTAAGGGGGTAACCAGGCCGTGGGAGCGAAATAAAGAAATCCCGTTGTGCCGGATTCGTCGACAATGATGGCATTCTCCGGCTGAATTGCCGCTATCAAGAGAGAGGCCTTGTCGGCCGTGAGCTTGCCATTCGGTATTGCTGCCTGCTGCCGTCCCGCGAGAAGATTGTCGCCAATTGTGAGATGCGAAGGTGCGCCTACCGCGTCGGCAAGATATTCGAGTGCCTCCACAACATTCTGCCGATCCGTACAGAGTGTGATCCTCTCTTGCTCATCGGTCAAAATTCGGCTCCCGAACCCAGGGTACCCAAAGAAAGCGACTGGTTCTGTAGCTCCCGCGAATAGTACCACCTCGTATCGCGAAATCACGGTTGTCGCCTGCCTCGGAAAATAGGGAAGCCGCTCCACGGTGGGCAGCCCCGCGCCACGCTCCATGTATCCTGGAAACGTCTGGGTAAAGAGATTGCAACCTATCGTCTTCTGAATGCGGGCCGCTGCATTGAGACCCGGCTTTCGCAGCGCCCTCCCACCGAGCATGAGTGCCACCTTGCCGGAGGCTCGTAACCGGGAGGCAACTGTTTTAATAGCATCGAGGTCAAGAGAATCGAAGGGTTCGCTAGGTGTCTTCATCCTATTGGCATCGCATTCGGCCAGTTGATAATCATGGGGCACGATCAGCGTCGCCACCTGACCCAGCCGCGTGGCGGTAACCGCATCCGAGACATCCACCGTAATGTCGGGAGCAGATTTGCTCGTCCGCCACCATCCAGAAACAGTCCTGGCAAGACTCTCAATGTCCATGGCGAGCGGCGGGTCCGCATCCCGGTGCCACGTTGCATGCTCTCCGACCACGTTCAGCACGGGTGATTTGGCACGCCGTGCATTATGCAGGTTCGATATGCCATTGGCAAGGCCAGGGCCCAGATGGAGCAGCACCATTGCCGGTTTGTCCAGCATCCGCCCATAACCATCCGCAGCACCGGTACAAACACCCTCGAAGAGGCCCAGAAAAGCTTTGATACCCGACATCTTGTCGAGTGCCGTGACAATCGGTAATTCAGTGGTGCCGGGATTCGCAAAGCAAACCTCCACTCCCGCGCCGATCGCAGTCTGTACAAGTAGTTCAGCCCCATTCATGGTCATCTCCTCCCCCTCACCCTTCCCCTCTCCCCGCTGGGGAGAGGGAGGCGGTGAGGGGAAATTCATCACCGATCGAGATTAGGGTTCCCTTCATCCTTTGCAAATTCGATAAAGACATCTTCCAAATCTGTTTGCCCCAAGGAAACCTTTTTGATCTGGACGCCGCCCTGGGAGAGCAAGGCGATCAGGTTTCCCAGTCTTCTCTCCCCATCATCCACCATGATCTCGCAGAGTGAATTGGAAATGGTGAAGTTGATCACGCCATCCGCTCGGAGCAATTCGTCTTCATGGATTGTTCCCTCAAATTCAATCCTTAACTGATCGCCAATCCGAACCATCCGTTTTAAGGCCTCAGCAGTCCCAGTGGTAACAATCCTTCCCTCCTTCAAAAACGCGATACGGCCGCAGAGGTTTTCCGCCTCCTTCATATTATGAGTGGTGAGAAGGATGGTGATTCCCTTTTGCTTATGAATTGAGAAAATCTCTTCCCGAATTCGTATGGAGACATCCGGATCGAGGCCCACTGTGGGTTCATCCAAGAAAAGAACCTCCGGATCGTTAATAAGGGATTTCGCAAGGGAGAGTCGTTGTTTCATCCCGGTGGAGAGCTCGTCAAAGGGGATATTTTGATATTCTTTCAAGTTGAAAAGATCGATCAAAGCCTTAACCTTTATCTCACGCTCTTTCCCTGTCAGGCCATAGAGCATGCCGTAGTAGTGGAGGTTTTCCTTTACGGTCAGGCTCCACAGGAAATTGGCATTTCCACTTACGACGTTCACCTTCTCCCTGATTTGCTGTTCGTCGTGGATGCCATCCATTCCTAAAATATGCACATTGCCGCGATCAGGGAGGAGTAAGGTGCAGAGAATCGATAAAAGAGTGGTCTTCCCTGCGCCATTGGGACCCAGGATGCCGAAGATCTCCCCTTCTTCGATCTGAAGGTCAACCCCTTTGAGAGCTTCCTTCTCTCGCTTCTTCCACCAGCCTGACCGGAAGGTCTTAAATATTCCCTCTGCTTCGATCGCCAAGGCCATTTGCCAAACCCGTATACAACAGGGCCCAAGGGGTCTCCCCATGAACCCTCGAATCCTCGAACCCTTTAATTTAAAAAGTATATTATGGAATTAGCGATTTGCCAAATAGAAATTTGAATTCTCAAATTCGTATCTTCCAACTTCCCACGCTTCCCCACTCCTTGATAGGGAGAGGGGGCGGGTCAGGGGAAATTTCAAACATTTTTGAATAGACTTTATCGCAGGCAAAACAATTGAGGGGTATTGCTATGAACTAAACGCAAATGGGCTAATGGGCTGGGTCGGACCAAGCTAACTTATTGATTCTGGAACAAACACGTCCCACCAGTTCGCTGGAGTGACCGGTTTCGCGCGCGCTTCACTTTTTCTACAGCCTCAATGCCGGACAGCTCCTTATGGGTTTTTCAATCATTCATCTGATATTCACCGTTAAGAGGAAATACGTATTTCTCCCAGACACGGCTAACCTGCTCA
>JBAVGF010000269.1:0-7501 GCA_049684675.1 Thermodesulfobacteriota bacterium
ATTAATCAGACTGTGCTGATAAATTTAAACCATCAGAAAGCATTTGTCAAGTGTTTTTTGAAAATGTTTTGGGAAGCAATGAGTTTTGAAGATGGGAAAAGGACTATCCTGCTCCGTGAGGCCGGGGGGCAGGAATTTGTCACAGAGGATGTATGAAGGGTTGCTCAGCCAACGAGTTGCGTACGCCCCGTTAGAAATTCGAGCGGGGCAATATTTCTAACGGGGTAAATCGTTTCATATCAGGACTTGGTTCATTTAGGATCCATTTTCAAAATTGATAAGGGAATGTCCGTACCGATAAGCGGAGAAATCCGCTCCGCTTTCGGTAAAATAACGAGCCCAGAATGTTTGTACCTCTCGAAATTTGTCGGAATCGGTCGCACTCGCCCCTGCCACATAAACCTTGACACCGGTAAGGTTGGGCATGAGGCTGTTTTTTCGGCGATAGGTGATCACTTTGCTAATATACTCGTCTGTAATCTTGTCCTTATCAAATTTGTATTCCTTTGAATCCTGAATCATATCAGAAAGGATAACCAAAACCTTTTGACGCTCCTTCTCGTCATGGAAAATGGTATCTGCAATATTCAGCGAATCTAAAATCTCCGTCAGGGGAGATCCCCCCCTGTGCGATAAGAGTTTATTGACCTCCGTTTGAATTTTCTCCTTGGCATGGGTCAGGTTTCTCTCAAACTGTAAGCGGTTGTCCCAAATAGTCTTCTTCGGAATTTCCTCATCCACTGTCGGCTTGAAATCGATATAGGAGTGACTGGCGATCGTCCCCACGACAACGCGATCCCCTTGCCGAAGGTTTCGATAAATCTTCTCAAATGCCTCCTTACAGACCGTGCGCCGAGCTTGATCCGCACTACCCGACATGTCCACAAGAATAATGATGAGCCGTGGAGGTTGGGAGGAGTTTTCGGGTTTGCCGACGGCTTCAGCACTCCGGTTCAATGGGTGGCATAAGAGAAGTGCGCCAATAATGATAAGCCCCAGACATTTCAGTTGCCGCTGTCTCATTTGGATAGACCACCTCAGTCATTACGAACGGGTTGGTTTGGCTACCACCATTTTCAGAGGGGTGGTCTCGGGTTCCAATTTCGTGCCTTCGTCTTCATTTCCAAACTCTACGCCCAACTCGTGATCCCGGTCAAAGGATTTGGGTTTTTCATGGTCCGGGCGCTTGCGCAGGTTGATTTTGCGGTAGTAATGGATGATTTCCTGGGTTCGTTGCTGAATCCGGTGTAGCTCTTGCTGTTGTTGGGTTAGGATTTTCCTATATTTTGCTTCGGCGGTTCGCGTGGCCTTTTCGAGTTGGTTTGTCCTACGATGTAAATGCTCCAACATGGAATCCGTATCATGTGCAAAATAGGAGCAGAGTGTCGCGGCGGCTAAAATGACCAGGTTCAGCCCAACAAAAGCGGCTCCTATCAAGGTACTATTGCCAAAGCTGCTCACTGCCCCTGCTTTGCTGAGGTCACCCAAGTACTGGACACGTACGTAACCGATGGCAACCAGGCCACCGATGGTAAGGAAAAGGAGTGTCCCGATGCCAATGGCATTTTTCCACCATGGAACGGTCCAACGCTTGAAAAGAATCCCCATGGAGTGGGCAATCCATGGAATCGCTACGGCCACGCCGACCGCCATGATCCATGTGAAAATCTGGTTTTCTCCAAACACAGCGAAGGCAAGCGAGTTCATGGGGATTTCACCCAGCACAAATAAAAGCATCAGCACATAGTACTTCATCCTGCTCAATTCCACACTTGGTTCGCTCCGACCGATCCTGGCAGCATGAGCATCATAATCTTTGGAGATACGTTCATAATCCTGAAGCAAGGGTTTGTATTTTCCATTGAGGACCTCTAATTTCGGGCCATATGAAGAGGTGATTTGTCGCGCCTCATTCCTGGCCATTGCCATCAGCTCTTTCTCAAACGAAGAGAATTGCTGGTCACCCCTGCCGGGAAGATTGTTCTTTGCATCTCTTATGGCATTTTGTCGTGCACTCAGTCTACTATACATTGTTCCTCCTCTCTGTTTAAGAGTGAGTATAGCGAATCTGCTCCCGTAGAGCGGGAGGCAAGCGGTAGCCCCCATGAAATTAGCCGCCGCGATATTAATAAAAAGCATACCTATTCTTATGAGTATGCTTATTGAGATCTGATCTGACAGCTTCGATCTTGGCTGTGATTTAGGCTGAAAAAGGCCCAAAAACATAAAATTACGCAAAAGCGTAATGATAGCGGTTTCATTTTTCAAAACTTTCCGGGCTGGTACTATTAGACAGCTATACGGGTGTACTGTATTTTGATTGCAAAATTTATTGAAAACGCAAGAAATGTGCCAAGGGTTCGTTAATAATTAATTGTTAGATAATAATTATTTTAAGAATATATTCAATAGATTATGTAATGAACCCATTTAAGAATTTATGGTAATCTTCGGTTTTATTGATACAAAATGCCGCATCGATTGACAAAAATGTCCCTGGTTCATTATTGCTCTTACACAGGAATCAGAGCGGAGAGGGCTGTTTTGATGGGGGCAGTCCGTATCCTCCGTAATGTCAAATCCCTGGCGAAATCTTTTATCAGAACTTGAAACAAAGTTCTTCTTACATTATTATAGTGCCTTAAAAGACATGACGTATACCCCGATGAAATGGATGGCATCCCTTTTCGCCGGAATGAATGAAACTGCCGTATACGGATGAACCCCGTTAAAAATTCCAGCGGGGCAACATTTCTAACGGGGTGAACAGGAGGAAAAGATGAGAAAAGGATCGCTATTAATCAAGTTGGTTCTGCCCGCTTTTATCCTTGTTACACTCTCTGGCTGTGGCTATAACACGATGCAGAAAAACGAGGAGGCGGTCAAGGCGGCATGGGGAGATGTTGAGGCGACCTATCAGAGAAGGAATGACCTCATTCCTAATCTCGTTGAGGTGGTCAAGGCCTATGCCAAACATGAACGGGAAACCCTCACCGCTGTGACAGAGGCAAGGGCAAAGGTCGGGGCGATGCAGGTGCCCAAAAATATCATTGACGATCCTAAGGCCTTCTCGCAATTTCAGGAGGCCCAGGCCGGAATGAGTAGTGCCCTTTCTCGACTGATGGTCGTTGTCGAGCGCTATCCTGATCTCAAAGCGAACCAGAACTTTCAGGACCTCCAGCACCAGCTGGAAGGAACAGAGAACAGGATCAATGTCGCACGGACCCGCTATAACAAGGCGGTCGAAGTCTTCAATACCTCCATCCGAGTATTTCCAAACAGTTTGACCAATAGCCTTTTGCTCCATCTGACACTGAAAGAGCCTTTCAAGGCCGAGCCCGGGGCTTCAAAAGCTCCCCAGGTGAAATTCTAAATGTCCCTAACTTTACCCTCCCCCTTGTGACGGGGGAGGGTAAAGGTGGGGGTGGACAAAAGAAGACTTTTCATGGTTAACCATGTTAAGCATATCGAGACTGCTACAAGGTTTGATATGAAAAAGATTTTTCTTTTTTTTATTCTGTGGCTCTGGTGTCTGCCTTTCACTGCTTACGGCCTCGATGTTCCAAAGCTTCAGGGCTATGTCAACGATTATGCCGGGATGATCAGCCCTCCTGCAAAGTCGAAGATTGAACAAGGACTAAGGGCCTTTGAGCAGTCGGATTCAACCCAGATCGTTATTCTGACCATTCCCTCTCTCGAAGGAGAAAATATTGAGGAGTTCGGCATCAAAGTAGCCGAAACATGGAAGATCGGGCAACAGGTGAAGGACAACGGAGTTCTTTTCATCGTCTCCAAACAGGAAAGAAAGATCAGGATCGAAGTCGGCCGCGGCCTCGAAGGTAGGCTAACGGATCTCACGGCGGGAAGGATTATTGATCTGGTCATCAAACCGAGGTTTAAACAGGGCGATATTGACGGAGGATTTGTTGCCGGCGTTTCTTCATTGATCGATGCGACACGGGGTGAGTTCAGGGCCGAGCGAAGGTCGGCTCACCAAAGGCAAAGAGGCGTTCCTCCTTTCCTAACCATCTTTCTATTTCTTGCTATTTTCACACTTATCTTAGGAAGTCTCTCTCGTGTTCTTGGTGGAGTCATTGCTGCCATTGGGCTTCCCACATTTGTCAATCTTGCCGTTCTCCCCGTAGGAATCCCGCTCATAATTCTTTTAGCCATCGTTGGTTTCGGTGGAGGCTTCTTTTTGCCCCGTCTTTTTTCTTCAGGAGGCTCTCGAAAGGATGGCCGCAGGGACCATGGTGGCGGGTTCTTCTATGGACCAGGGATGGGCGGCCACTCCATCGGAGGCGGTGGCTTCGAGGGTGGGTTCGGCGGCGGAGGCGGTTCCTTCGGAGGCGGCGGAGCCTCAGGAGACTGGTAATGAGAGGACATTCAAAAGCACATAAGTTCTTTAATGCAGAAGAAAAAGAGAGACTTAAGACTATGACCCGGGAGGTCGAATCCCGGACGATTGGCGAGATCGTCGTCATGGTGGTTGACCGGAGCGACCACTACATTGAAGCAGAAGTCCTCGGCGGTGTCCTTCTCGGGAGCGTTTTGTCACTGATCTTAACCGTTCTCTTTTTTCACTCCTCCATCTGGTCTTATATTCCCTTAAGTTTCATATTCTTTTTCCCCTGCTGGTTCCTCTTTATAAGAGTGGAGGTATTGAAGAAGCTCTTTATTGGAATCAAAAGAAAAGAGGAAGCGGTCAGTCTGAGAGCTGAGAGGGCTTTTTTTGAAAAAGGACTTTACAAGACAAAGAAAAATACAGGCGTTCTCTTCTTTCTCTCCCTTCTCGAAAGGAAAGTCTGGGTTCTTGCGGATAAAGGTATTCACGAGAAAATGGATCAGGGAACGCTGAACCGGTTTGCAAACGAGGTTTCCAGAGGGGTGAGAGAGGGTCGGGCCTGCGATGCCCTTTCTCACGCTATCCAGGAAATAGGAGTTTTACTTGCCCGGCATTTTCCCATTACGGCCGGTGATACAGACGAGCTCTCCGATGACGTGATCACGGAGGAATAGCTACCCTTCCGTCTTGGGCGTAGTGGGATCGAAGTGGTCTCCCCTCCAAAACCTTGACCGGAATGTGCCCCGTCCCGCCAAAACGTGATAGGCGGCGTAAAGGGGCACAATAGGATGCTAATACCTTGCCGGGAAGCCCCGCCCTTCGGCGGGAGGCTTCAAATTGCGATTATAACTCTTATGTTCAACCCGACTCACGGCGAGTTTTTATCATGGATTCGCCGACAGTCATTCTCAATCACCGATCACTCTTTTCAGGAGGGCTTTCATGGCAAACCAATTGGTCAAATGGGAAGTGAAAAACGGCATCGGTACCATCACGCTCAACCGTCCGGAAAAGCGGAACGCCATCAACGGAGAAGTGCTGGAAGGAATCAACAGGGCCTTCTCCGAACTTAGCGTCAGTTTGGAAGCCAAAGTGATTCTGCTCCAGGGGGCCGGCCCGGCCTTCTCTGCAGGCGTTGACTTTAACTACTTAGCCGCCGTTGCCCAAGATGACGGAAGGGCTCCAGGGATCCACCTCCGAGAGGGTGTCGATGCCATTCAGGCCATCCTCAATCGGATCGAACGTATTGAAAAACCCGTCGTCGCCAAGATTCACGGCTTCTGCGGCGGGCTGGGGCTGGAATTAGCATTGACGGCGGATTTCCGTCTGGCTTCCGAGAGCGCAACGCTGGGGGTTCCTGAGATCATCCTGGGAATCATTCCGGATTGCGGAGGAACGACCCGCTTGACGCGGATGCTCGGCCCGGCCTGGGCCAAAGAGCTGATAATGACCGGGGACATGATCACTGCCCGGAGGGCTTATGAAATTGGCCTGATCCATCGGATCTTTCCCGATGGTCAACTGGAAGAGCAATCCCATGCCTTTATGGCCAAACTGCTCCAAAGACCTTCCCTGGCTGTGGGGCTGGCCAAACGGGCGATCGATTTGGGTGGAGGGGTTGGCAAGATGACCCACCTGGAGATCGAAGCGTTGGTCCAGAGTCTTCTGATTACGGCAAAAGATTTCCCCGAGACTCTCAAAAAGGGTTTTGCCACATTGTTAAAAAAATAGACTGTTTCACTAAACCCAATACGTTTTTATGATGCTGAGAGGAGGCATTAAAATGGAGGGGTGGACCGAAGAAGAGATTAGAAATAAGAATTTGATGGCACCCTGCGGATTGTACTGCGGTGCATGCGGAGTTTACATATCAACGAGGGACGAAAATGAAAAATTCAAGGCAATTATGGGGAACCTCTATGGAACAAAACCTGAAGAAACAGAATGCTTAGGGTGTATGCAGGCCGATCCCCCAAAGAAGCTTTATGGTTTTTGCAGGATGTGTGCAATAAGGAATTGCGTAAAATCCAAAGGTTATTATTCCTGCCATCAATGCAAGGAATGGCCATGCAGTATGACAGAAAATTTCCCCTTTTCTACTGGCCTAAGGGTAATGAAAAGAACGATTCCTTTATGGCGGGCTAAAGTGGCTGAATACGGTGATGAGAAGGGGAGCGTAGAATGGGCTCGCGCCGAATGTGAACGCTATCATTGTTCTTCGTGTGGCAAACCGCTTTTCAGGGGTGCACAGCGCTGCAAGGCCTGCAAAAAACCAGTGGCCGATGAACTGGACGGATCCTTTTGAGCGCACGAGTTCATTCCCGTCGTAGTGAATCAAACGGGACGTGATCGTTGAGATTCAATCCCCGGGTTAACGGCCAAACTTGCCGGTGATGGTTGCCGAGCCTATCACTTTACCCTCGATCGCCTTTTTAAAAGCCGAAAGGGAAGTGTTCGTTCCAAGGTCGAGTTTCTCTATACTGAGGGCATAAAGGGTCACCACATAAGGATGCTCGCCTGTTCCCTTCGGGGGTTGCGGTCCACCATACCCAGACTCTCCAAAGGAGTTTTTCAGCTCGACAGATCCCTTGGGCATTTTGTTTTTTAACGCCCCTTCTTCAATTGAGGTCACCTGCGCCGGAATGTTAATGACCAGCCAGTGGACCCAATTTTGAGCCACCGGGTGTGGATCAACGATTGAAAGACAAAAAGATTTGGTTCCCGCAGGGATGTTTTTCCATGCCAGCGGGATAGAGATGTTCTTTCCCCCTGCTCCTGGCATGACATATTGGATCGGGATCTTCTCTCCATCCCTAAACGCGGCAGATGAAATTTCCATAGCACTCCCTCCTGATAAGCCTTGACCGAGTAGCAAAAATAAAAACCCGGCCGATAACAGCGACGTCTTCTTTAATACTCCCATACTCCCTCCTCTCCTTCTATCCTAATCACAAGCCAGTTGACCCGTCAATCATTATTTATTATAAAGAGAGAGCCGTTTCCTATACAATTCGAGGACCGGTATTTTACAATGGACTGAGCTGAGGGGGGCTCGGGAGAGGAGCCTCATAAATAAACCTTTCCCTGAACACCTCGTTTTGATATAATCTCCAGAAATTTTTATGAAAGTTTCGGTCGTTATCCCTGTCTATAATG
>JBAVGF010000270.1:0-8118 GCA_049684675.1 Thermodesulfobacteriota bacterium
TGAGGATCCTCATGTGATTCTTGACCAGGTGCAGAACTTTATTTTTCATGAGGTTGGAGAAGCGGAGTCTTTCCATAATCCCCTCTGCGGCTTGAACGGAGAAAGCTTCGTGGGTATAGAAATGAACCCTCCCTTTTTCATCCTTGGAATAGGTATCCTGTTTTCCGATATCGTGGAAGAGCGCGGCATAGTATAAAGAGAGCCGGTCTTCCTGATTTAGCAAAGTTTCCCGATCATTCCGGCCGACCCATTGAGAAGCCCATGATATTTTTTCGACGATGAGAAGGGTGTGAGAAAGGGCATCCAGATGGTGGTGTTCATTTTGGCCAAGGTTTTCCAAACCCTTCAATTCCGGGAAAAGGGAAAAGAGTAAACCGGATTCATCAAGGGATTTCATTCCAACGGCTGGCTGAAGAGAGAGAAGGATTTGATCGAGTTCCGTTCTAATCCGCTCTGCGGGAAGGCTAAGGATCTTCTCTCTCTTTAGGGAAATCTCTTCCTTCAATTCCTTGTTGATCGCAAAACCCTCGAGGGTGCAGAGGTATCGGATCGCCCGCAGCATCCTTAACGGGTCCAGGTCAATGGAACGGTTTGAGACGGTGCGGATCAACTTTTTTGCAACATCCTCAAGGGCTCCTTCAACCCAATGAAAGGTTTCATCATGAAGAGAGAAAGCTACGGCGTTGACTGTGAAGTCTCTCCGTCGGAGATCTTCTTCAATCGTTTCCCCTTGCAAGAAAGTGAGATCGATGGACATCCCTTCTTTGATGATTCGATAAGTGGTGGTATGGATCTCTTCTTTCCCCACCTTGAAGAAGTGAAGATGAAACGCCTCCTCAATCGTTTCAATGAATGAGGAGGCATCTTTCGGCAAGGCGAAGTCGTAGTCCTTTGCCCGCGCTCCGAGCAAGAGATCCCTGAGATAGCCTCCTACCAAGAAAAGTGGGATCTTCTTCTCCTTTGCCAGTCTCGACAATTCAGAGAGGATCGGATCCTTACGGATTTCTTGCCTCAGTTGACTCAGGTCCATTAAAATGCCTCACTGAAGTGTGGGTGAAATCCGACATCCGGCAAGAATGCCTCCGAAATCTCATAACGCGGACGTTTAATGGGGTAACGTTCAGAAGCATCATCGGGTCTCGTTACTGCTCTGGAATTCTTTTAGCTGGCCTACAAGCTGAGGTTATCGCCATAATATTTTCTTCGGCATCCTCGCCGGATGTCGTCAAATTTGCACAGGAGAGTGAGGCATTACGGTCCGTTTTAGGCTAAGTTTGATAAAGCCCTTTTTTTATGATAAGTTGGCTAGTCAAAAGCATATTCGATCAAAGGGAGCCTGTCAATTAGATCTAAATTTAAAGGGGGAAAGGGGTCTTGGGTTCAAGGGGGCAGCGTATTACTTGTAATGAAATGAATATTTTTTAGAACCTGGAACCCATGAACCCTCGAATCCTTGACCCCTTTTTAGAGTTCGTTTTAAAGAAACTGCCTCAAATTTATACAATAATTGGAAAAGGCGGAGGGGATGAAGAAGACAATTCGGGAGGAGTTAGAAGACCGGGAGAAAAAGATTCTCTCCCCTCTTGCGACATTGAGCTCAAAGACGAAAGGCCGACAAATCCCTGAGGAAGAATGTCCGCTCCGACCGGCCTTTCAGCATGACCGGGACCGGATCATCCATTCCAAGTCTTTTAGAAGATTGAAACATAAGACCCAGGTCTTTCTCATTCCAATGGGTGATCATTACCGAACCCGATTGACTCATACTCTTGAGGTTTCTCAGATTGCAAGGACGATTGCCCGAGCCCTCCGTCTCAACGAGGACTTAACGGAGGCTATCTCATTGGGACACGATTTGGGTCATACCCCATTTGGTCATGCCGGGGAGGATACCCTGAATGAGATTGTTCCAGGCGGGTTTAACCATTCGGATCAAAGCCTGAGAGTCGTGGATGTCTTGGAAAAGGACGGAAAGGGATTGAATCTCACATTTGAGGTAAGAGACGGCATTTTGAAACACAGCAAGGGGAAGGGGGAGATCCTGTGCGAGGATCCGGAAGCCATGGCTTCTACCCCCGAAGGTCAAGTGGTGCGCATTGCGGATATCATTGCTTATATCAATCATGACATTGATGATGCCGTTCGGGGAGGGGTCATTTCCCCAAACGATATTCCCGATGATTGTCTAAAATGTCTGGGAGATACCCATTCCAGACGAATTAATACAATGGTTAATGATATCATCCAAGAAACCCTACGTTCCCATAAGGGAGGGCTCTCCATCTCAAAGGAGGTCCTCTCATCGATTTGGGACCTTCGGGAATTTCTCTGGGAACGTGTCTATGAGAGCGAAGCCGTTCATGCCGATTTTCATAAGGCGACAAAGATTTTGAGGGAGCTTTATCAATATCTGGTTGACCATCCAGATTATTTTTTAACGCTAACTAAAATGGAATCGCTTCATGACTCTTTGGAGCGATGCGTATGCGACTTTCTGGCCGGCATGACAGACCGTTATGCCTTCAGCCTTTATGAAAAAGTTTTTCTTCCCCTCCCCTGGGTCATTCTATGAAGAAGAGAGGTCCTGAGAACAAGTTGAAAAGCGGTCGCTCAAAGAAGCCGATCCGGGTGATCATCCTGGGGGCTGGTGGAAGGGATTTCCATAATTTCAACACTTACTTTAGAGGGGACCCCTCCTACCGCGTTGTGGCTTTCACTGCGACACAAATCCCGTTCATTGCAGACCGAACCTATCCCCGAAAACTTGCGGGACCCCATTATCCCAAGGGTATTCCCATCTACCCGGAAGAGGAACTCTCCCGGCTACTCTCAGAATGTCCTGTGGATCAGGCCATTTTTTCCTACAGCGATGTTTCCCATGAGGAAGTGATGGATAAAGCCTCTTTGGTACTCTCAAGAGGTCAAGATTTTGCATTTCTCGGCCCAAAGGAAACAATGATTAGCAGTCGGGTGCCGGTCATTTCTGTCTGCGCAGTCAGAACAGGCTGTGGAAAGTCGGTCATCACTCGAAAGTTGGCCTCGTTGTTAAAAAAGAAAGGGCTTAAGGTCTCGGTCATCCGTCACCCGATGGCTTATTGCGAGTTCAGACCGGTTCTCCGATTTTCCGACATGAGGGATGTGGAGGAGGAGACTTGCACCATCGAAGAGAGGGAGGAATTCGAACCCCTCGTTGAGATGGGAATTACCGTCTATGCAGGCGTGGATTACGAACAGGTATTGAGGGCGGCCGAAAAAGAATCTCAGGTGATTGTCTGGGATGGGGGAAACAATGATCTCCCGTTTATCAGGCCGGATCTGGAGATTGTTCTCGTAGATGCCTTGAGGCCGGGCCACGAAAAGCTTTACTATCCCGGAGAGGTGAACTTGAGGAGGGCTGATGTTCTTATCATTACAAAGGTGAATGAAGGAAGTAAGGAGTCCTTAAGAAAGATTAGAGAGAATATTTCTCTAATGAATCCTGAGGCGGAAGTTTTGGAGGCCCCCTCTGTCACCCGCTTAGATTATCCTGAAAGAGTCGTGGACAAAAGAGTGTTGGTCGTGGAGGATGGTCCCACCATCACCCATGGGGGGATGCCTGATGGAGCAGGTGCAGCCGCTTCGAGGAAGCTGGCTAGAGAATTAGTGGATCCGAGGCCTTACGCGGTAGGTTCACTAAGAGAGGTCTATGAGAAATATCCCCATATCGGTCGAGTGCTTCCAGCCGTGGGTTATTCGGAGGAACAAATTAAAGACCTTGAGGACACCATCCGGCGCTGCGTTTGCGATGCGGTGGTCATCGCTACACCAATGGATTTGAGAAGAAAGATCCGAATCGATCAACCCGCTGTAAGGGGGGACTATGATTTCAGCCTTGATCTCCAACCCCTGGTTGATCGTTTTGTGGACAAAAGACTTCGATTTTCTTGACATTCCGCGCTCCTTGTGATAGAAGATTACAATTCAGAGAACTGATGATCAGTCCTCTCCGGCCGCAGACAGGAGACCCGAGGGTGGCGAAGGAAATTTTAATTGCTGATTCGGATAAGGCCGATCAGGAAGAGTTCCAAAAAATTTTTGGAACCACCGAATACCGCCTTGTCTTTTCGGAAAGCGGGGAGGATGCCCTTCTCCGGGCAAAGCTTTTTAAACCGGATATGATCATTGCTTCGGGGACGGGTCTTCATGAGATGGGGGGGTTGGAATTATGCGGAGCCATCAAGGGGGATCCAGAGTTCAAACACATCCCGTTCATTCTTGTGTCCAGTATTTTTGATGAGATTTCGGAGAAGGATCGCAAACGCTTCCAGGCAGATGGGGTGATCTCAAAACCTCTCAACGAAAATGAGGTTCTTAATCTGGTGGACCACCTGGTGGAAGAGGAGGGGGTCGGAAAGAAGGGAAAGATGGTTTCTGAAAAGCCGGGGGACTTCTTGTTGGACGAAACGGGAGAAGGGGAAGAAATCATCGAATTGCTCGATGTCGTGGGAGAACCCGAACCCAGGATGAGCATCGAAAATTTCGTCCCTTCGGAAAAAGAAAAATCCTTTGGGGAAATGACTTCTCTGGATTCTTGGGAAAAACTGGAATTTGATGAAAAACCGTTGGAAAGAGAACGGCCACTTCGTCCCGAGAAGGAAACCGGAGAAATAGACTTCCAATTTGGGAGAAAGATACCCTCTAAAGGAGCAACGCGCGAATCGGAGCTCTTTGAGAAGATCGAATTGGAAGAGATCCTCGAAAAGGTAGAACAACTCAAGCCCTCTTTGGAGCAGGAGTGGCCTTCCGAAAAGGAGGCGAAGTACGTAGAAGAAAAGCCTTTCAGGATGGAAGAGTCTCCTGAAAAATATTTTGACCTCCCAAAATTCGGAGAGCCTCCTCAAAGAGAGGCGAGAACGAAGTTACCGGAGGAAGAGCCGCAGCCTGTTCGGGTCGCGGAGCCTAAGAAAGAGGTCTCGGAAGAAGTTGTCTCCGTTGAGGAGTCTATAGAAGAGGAAGAACTCCAGCCCCTTCTTATGGAAGAACCTAAGAGAAAGATCCCAGAAGAGACTATCCCCGTGGAGGCATTGGTGGAGGAAGAGGAACTTAGAGAGCTGCCCGAAGAGGAATTCCTGGAGGAGTTTTTGGAAGAGATGCTGAAAGAGGAAGAAATTGGGGGTATCGGGGAGCCTAAGAAGGTCAAACCTAAAGAGGTCGAAATCGAGGAGATTCAGCTCGAAGGAGTCGAAGCTCCAGGAATTTTCGAGGAGGAGATCAAACCCTTGGTGAACCAAGTGAGCAGACAGATGCAGGAAGGGAGCCCTCTAGTGAAGGTAGTTGACAAACATCTGGAAGAGGTTATCGCAAAAGGAATTCAGGATATGGTGGGCGATTTTATTACAAAGGTCCTTCCATTGATGACCCAGCATATTATCGGTCTCACCGCTGAACGGATTGAGAGGATGGTGAGAGAGATTGTTCCGGATCTGGCAGAGAAGGCGATCCAAGAAGAGATCAAGCGGCTTCAGAAGGGAGAAAAGGAATAGGGAGGACGAAGGGTGCATCAATGGCCACAAAGGTTTTGGACAAATCTTATGATCCCCACCAGGTGGAGGACAAGTGGTACCGTTATTGGGAGGAGCACGGCTATTTCAGGGCTGATGAAGATTCAGAGGAAAAAGCTTATTCCATTGTTATCCCACCTCCAAATGTAACCGGTGTCCTTCATATCGGACACGCACTCAACAATACTCTTCAAGACATTCTGGTTCGATTTAAAAGGATGGAGGGCTACAATGTCCTCTGGATGCCGGGGACGGACCACGCGGGCATTGCCACTCAGAACGTTGTAGAGAAGCAACTTCTGGAGGAGGGGCTCAACCGACACAGCCTTGGAAGAGAAAAATTTATTGAGAGGGTTTGGAAGTGGAAAGAACAATCCGGCGGAACCATCATCGGCCAGTTGAAGAAACTGGGGGCTTCCTGCGACTGGAGCCGTGAGCGGTTTACGATGGATGAAGGTCTCTCGAAAGCGGTCAAAGAAGTTTTCGTCCGCCTCTATCAGGAAGGCCTGATCTACCGGAGTCATTACATCATCAATTGGTGCCCCAGGTGTCAAACCGCCCTGTCCGACCTCGAAGTGGAACATCATGAGGTCTCCGGAAAACTCTATCATCTCAAGTATCCCCTAAAAGAAAGCGATCGCTTTGTCGTTGTGGCAACCACGCGGCCCGAGACCATGCTCGGGGACACGGCTGTGGCGGTTAACCCGGAGGATGAACGTTATCGGGCGGTGATCGGGAAGAAGGTCATCCTCCCGGTCGTCAACCGGGAGATTCCCATCATCGCTGACTCTTATGTGGATGTTGAGTTTGGGACGGGCTGCCTGAAGATCACCCCGGCGCATGATTTCAACGATTTTGAAATCGGCCTGAAACACGGCCTTGAGCAGATCAAGGTCATTGATGAAGCAGGCCGAATGAATGAGAATGCGGGTCCTTATCGAGGGATGGATCGCTTTGAATGTCGAGAAAAGATCGTCGAAGATTTTGAGCGGGATGGGGTGTTGTTAAGAATCGAGGACTACCGTCATGTGGTGGGCCATTGTTATCGCTGTAAGACGATCGTCGAGCCGAACCTTTCTCTCCAATGGTTTGTCAAAACCAAACCTTTGGCCAAGACGGCCATCGAGGCAGTTCGGGAGCGCCGGACCCGAATCATCCCTGAGGTGTGGGAAAAGACCTATTTTGAGTGGATGGAAAATATACGGGATTGGTGCATCTCTCGGCAGATCTGGTGGGGCCATCGTATCCCGGCCTGGTATTGTGATCGAT
This sequence comes from Thermodesulfobacteriota bacterium, assembly GCA_049684675.1. Classification (GTDB taxonomy): domain Bacteria; phylum Desulfobacterota; class BSN033; order BSN033; family UBA1163; genus UBA1163. Next base: position 6,810 of record JBAVGF010000270.1, read on the forward strand.
GCGGGGAAGTCATTGTATCCAAGGAGACACCCACCTCTTGTTCAAAATGCGGTGGCGATCGTTTAACCCCCGAGACGGATGTCTTGGATACCTGGTTCAGTTCTGCCCTCTGGCCTTTTTCCACTTTGGGATGGCCGAAGGAGACAAAATTGTTGAAGCGGTTCTATCCCACCTCTGTCCTGGTGACCGGTTTTGATATCCTCTTCTTCTGGGTAGCCAGGATGATGATGATGGGCCTGAAGTTTATGGGTGACGTCCCTTTCAGGGATGTGTATATCCATGGTTTGGTGAGAGACGAGAGGGGGGAAAAATATTCGAAGACCCGCGGAAACGTCGTCGATCCGCTCGACCTCATCGACCGCTTCGGAGCGGATGCGCTTCGTTTTACGCTGGCGGCGCTGACTATGCCCGGAAGCGATTTAAAACTCTCAGAATCCAGGACAGAAGGCTACCGCCACTTCGCCAATAAGATCTGGAATGCCTCGCGTTTCGCTCTGATGAATCTTGAAAAATTCAATATTGGCGAATCAACCAAGGAGGTTCCTCCCGACGAGTTTAGCCTTCCCGATCGCTGGATCCGGGGAAGGTTAAACGATGTCATACGGGATGTTCGGAAATCATTGGAAGACTACAAATTCAACGAAGCCTCCAATTCCCTTTACCAATTTATCTGGCACGAATTCTGCGATTGGTATCTTGAGCTGGCCAAACTTTACCTCTATCAGGAAGGGGGAGAGAAGAGACAGAAACTCACCAAACGGACGCTTTTAGAGGTCCTCGATGCCGTTCTCAGGCTGCTCCATCCCTTTATGCCGTTTATTACGGAAGAGATCTGGCAGCAGCTTCCCCAGCGAAAAGAGAATGAATCGATCATGATTGCCCAATTTCCGAAACCGGACAAAGGATATGATGATGAATCCGTGGTCGATGAGATGGGACTGATCATTGAAGTGATTAGTGCCCTTCGAAACATCCGGGGAGAGATGAACCTTCCACCGGGAGAACGGATCATGGTTCTCCTCCGCACAAAGAGGGAAGAAGTGGAGAAAAGGCTCCGTGAAAATCAATCATTCATTCAGTCCCTCGTACTCGTCGAAGCGTTTCAATTCGGATGGAATCTTGAGAAACCACTCTACAGCGCTTTTGTCGTTGTCCGGGATGTTGAAATCTTTGTCCCCATGGAACGGTCTCGGATGGAAGAGGAGGCGAGAAGGCTGCAGAAGGAGATAGTGAAGATTGAGAAAGAGAGTGCCTTCGTCATGAAGAAGCTCTCCAACGAGCAGTTCCTTTCTAAAGCCCCCCCTGAGAT
>JBAVGF010000271.1:0-8297 GCA_049684675.1 Thermodesulfobacteriota bacterium
GCAAAGTGCAAGGGCTGTGGCAGTTGCGCTGCCGAGTGCCCGGCGAGAGCCATTGAGCTGATGCACTTCAGGGATCCCCAACTGTGGGCCAAGTGCGAAGCCTTGGTGATCGATGTAGCAGCATAAACAAATGCTAGATAGCTCAAAGCTGAAAGCAAAACCCCTTGAGCCTTGAGCTTTAAACTTTGAGCTGAAACGAGGTTGAGATGGCAGAGGCGGTTCATGAGAAAATAGAATCGGGCCACGGGCCACAAACGACGGACACGGAACACGGACACGGACACGTTTTTGAGCCCGAGGTCTTGGCCTTTTGTTGTGAGCATTGAGCCTATAGCGCGGCGGACCTGGCAGGTTCGATGAGGCTCAACTACCCTACGAACGTGAAGATTGTGAAGGTTCCCTGCACAGGGAGAGTAGATATTTTATTGATCCTTCATGCTTTTGAGTCGGGGGTCGATGGGGTTTACCTGGCAGGATGCTTGGAAGGGGAGTGCCACTTCTTGAGGGGTAATCTCAGAGCCAAGAAGAGAGTCCAGTATGTGAAGGGTTTATTGGACGAGGTGGGTTTGGGAGGCGCTCGATTGGAGATGTATAACATGAGCTCGGCACAGGGTCAGCGTTTTGCCGAGGTAGCCCGTGAGATGACCGAGAAGGTCAGGGCCTTGGGGCCATCACCGGCCAAAAGAAAACGTAAGTCGTAAGGTGTGAGGCGTAAAGGGTTATAAATTACACCTCACGATTAACGTCTTACGCTTCACGGATTGGAGGTAGTGATGATCGTAGCAAACAGGAAGTCATTGGAAGAGATTCTGGAAATGCTCAAGCCTTACAAGAAGGTACTTCTCTTGGGGTGTAATGAGTGTGTGACAGTGTGTGCTGCCGGAGGAGAACGGGAGGCAGGAGTTCTGGCTTCGGAACTAAAGCTCTCCCGCGCTAAGGAGGGTCAGGAAATAGAGATTAAAGAGCAGACCCTGGAGCGTCAGTGCGATCATGAATATATCGATCTGGTTCGACCTTTTGTGGGGGACTATGAAGTGATCTTATCGATGGCCTGTGGGGCTGGGATTCAGTACGTGGCAGAGAAATATCGGACAAAAATCGTTCTTCCTGGAGTCAATACCACCTTTCTTGGAGTCACCTTGGAACAGGGAGTATGGAGTGAGCGGTGTCAGGGGTGTGGGGAGTGTGTCTTGCATTTGACAGGAGGGGTTTGTCCGATCGCCCGGTGTGCGAAGAGCCTGCTCAATGGGCCGTGTGGGGGATCTTCGAATGGGAAATGTGAGGTGGACAAGGATCTGGATTGTGGTTGGCAGTTGATCATAGATAGACTTAAGGAACTAAATCAGTTGGATCGATATGAGGAGATCATCCCGGTCAAGGATTGGACGACCTCGAGGGATGGGGGACCGCGCAAGAGGGTGAGAGAAGATTTAAGGTTATAGGGTTTTGTGAGTCAGCCAGGGATGCTTTTGAAGTTTCACCAAGCGGGTCATTTGATTTTAGAGGGCAATCATCGTTGTACGGAGCAGGGACTTTATGATGGGTAATTCACTCCTGCAGTCATTCGTAAAGAGGTACTGCTGCAAGACTTTTCCAGCATCCCCGGCTGACTCAACTGACAGGCGGAAGTAGGTTTAATCAGAGAGGATTCCTCTCGTACCCCTCTCCCTTGGTGGGAGAGGGCAAGGGTGAGGGGGAAGAAGGGTAAAAGCAGTGAAGACCAAGTCAAACATTGAGCGGATACTGGAGAGTGGTGGATTTGTGCTGACCTCGGAGTGCGGGCCGCCGAGGGGAGCGGATGCGGAGGTGATTCGGAAAAAGGGGAAATTGCTTCAGGGGGTGGTGGATGCGGTCAACGTCACCGACAATCAGACCTCGGTGGTGAGAATGAGCTCCTTTTCTTCATGCATCATCCTCAAGGAAATGGGGTTTGATCCGATCTTGCAGATGGTTTGTCGGGATCGGAACCGGATAGCGATCCAGAGTGACATATTGGGCGCAGCGGCTTTGGGGATCAATAACATTCTCTGTCTATCAGGAGATCATCAGAAATTCGGGGATCATCCTCGGGCAAAGAATGTTTTCGATATGGACTCCATCCAGTTGATCAATACTGTTAAGACCATGAGAGACGATGGGAAGTTTTTGGGGGGTGAGGATGTCAAGGGGAAACCTATACTCTTTATTGGGGCGGCGGAGAATCCCTTTGCGGATCCCTTTGAGATCCGGGCGGCCAGGCTTGGGAAGAAAGTGAAGGCGGGTTGTGAATTTATCCAGACCCAGTGTATCTACAACATGGAGAAGTTTACCAAGTGGATGGAGATGGTGAGGGACAGAGGCCTTCACGAAAGATGTGCCATTCTTGCGGGGGTAACGCCCTTTAAGTCGGTAGGGATGGCGAAGTATATGAAGAATTCGGTGCCTGGGATGGATGTGCCGGATGGGATGATTGAGAGGATGAAGGGGGTCGCGAAGGAGAAGCAGTCGGAGGAGGGGATCAAGATATGTGTGGAGACGATTCAGAAACTGAGAGAGATCCCGGGGGTGCGGGGGATACATATTATGGCGATAGAGTGGGAGGAGAAGGTAGCAGAGATCGCTAAAACTGCAGGCTTACTGCCCAGACCACAAGCATAAAACACGTGTCCGTGATGCGTGTCACGTGTCCGTAATAAAAACCAAACACGGACACGGAGAGTGCCTGCCTGCCGGTGGGCAGGGACACGGCCGCGATAAAAAAGGAGGGGAGGAAGATGGCAAAGAAAATTTTGATTGTTGATGATGATCCGGATTTGGTGGAAGCGGTGACCATGATCTTAGAGTCCAAGAATTACACGGTAGCAGCTGCTTATGGTGGGATTGAGGGTCTTCAGAAGGCCAAGAGCGAAAAACCGGATCTCATCGTCCTCGATGTGATGATGCCGGACAAGGATGGGTACGCAGTCTGTAAAGAATTGAAATCCGATCCCAAAGTGAGTAAGATCCCGATCCTTCTTCTGACGGCAGTGGTTTCCAAGATCTCTACGACCCGATACACGCAGCAGATGGGACTTGAAACCGAAGCGGACGATTACATTGATAAGCCCGTAGAACCGGAAGTATTGGTGAAACGGATCGAAGCGCTACTGGCCAAGTAATAAGCCGCATAGCCCATAGAACAGATAGTATAAATTTCGCTATGCGCTATGCCCTATGCACTATGCGCTCTATGGGGGTTTAAATGCCAGACCAGGCAAACATTCTTGTCATTGATGATGAGCAAGTCATGAGGGATGGTTGCTCACGCATCCTCTCAAGAGACGGGTGCTCTGTCATCTGCGCCGAGAATGGGGAACAGGGGTTAGAAGAGACTAAACGCAGTCCTGAGAGTATTGATGTCATCCTTCTCGATCTGATGATGCCCGGCATGAGCGGAATGGAAGTGTTAGATCACATTCGGGCTTTCGATCCGAATCTTCTTGTGATCGTCATCACAGGTTATGCCACAGTGGAATCAGCCGTGGAGGCGATGAAGAAGGGGGCTTACGATTTCATCCCCAAACCTTTCACTCCAGACCAACTTCGCATCGTCGTAAGAAGGGCACTGGAGAGGAGAACCCTCCAGAAAGAAACGGACTTTCTGCGGAGAGAACGGGAGAAGTCCCTTCGGGATATTGCCACCGAGAAATCTAAGATCAAAACCATCATCAACTGCATGGGGGATGGTGTCTTGGTATCCGATCGGGACAGCTGCATCGTCCTCTCCAATCCGGCTGCAAGTCGGATGCTGAAGGCCCCCGAGACTTGTCTGGTTGGAAATAACCTCAACCAGTGTAACCTCCCCCCGGAGTTGTCTAAGACCATGGAAGAAAGTCTTCAGACAAAGGATAGGAGCTATACTTCTGTTTCACAGGAATTGAGCGTGGGCGAATCTGGAGAAATCTTTCTCCGTGCCCATACGGCCCCTGTTCGAAACGATATTGGTGAGACGATGGGGTCTGTCACCGTGCTCCAGGACATCAGCCATCTCAAAGAACTCGATAAGATGAAATCAGAGTTTATCGCCATGGTCACCCACGAGCTGCGGGCCCCCATCGCTGCCGTCGAACAGCAATTGACCGTCATCCTGAATAAAATGGCGGGTGAGGTGACGGAAAAACAGGAGCAGCTTCTTTCCCGTGCCAAACAGAGAACGAGAGGACTTCTCGACCTGATCAAAGATCTCTTAGATCTTTCCAAAATCGAAGCGGGAAAGATGGTCCAATACAAAGAACCCCTTCTTCTTCGAGAGGTGATCCAAAGAGTGGTGGATTTGATGAAGGCGGAGGCTGAAAACAAAAAGATCGATCTTGAATTCTCCATTCCTTCCAGGGTTTCTTTAATCAATGCAGATCGAAATAGCATGGAGGGAATTTTCACCAACCTCATCTCCAATGCCATCAAATATACCCCTGAGGGAGGAAAGGTTTGGGTCGATCTCGGTGAAGAGGGAGGGTTTGTAAAGGCCACCGTCTCTGACACAGGCATCGGCATTAAAAAAGGAGATCTCCCCAGAATCTTTGATAAATTTTACCGAGTGAAGACCACAGAGACTCGTCAGATCGTCGGGACTGGCCTCGGACTTTCTATTGTCAAGAGCATCGTGGATGCCCATCTCGGATCTATCTCCGTTGAAAGCGAGGAGGGAAATGGAACCACCTTCACCGTCCTCCTGCCCAAAGAGTCAAATCCAGCCCCTTGTAAATAGAAAAATCCAGAAATCCTTCGAGGGCCAAATGGCCCCCCTCTCGACCGACTCCCGCGTGATGCGGCGATCTGTTAGCCGGATGTAGACGATTCGAGAAAAAAAGGTTAAAAGAACTCTTGTTTTTGGAACCTGAATTCGTTATTTCAATCGGTAGGGGCAAAGATGACCAACGAAGAGGCAGAGATCAGAGAAAAAACGAGAACCATCTTAGAAGGCGTGGGAAGTAAAAGAGAGAATCTTATACCCATTCTGCAAAAAATCCAGGAAGAGCTGGGATATCTTCCTCCCTATGCCATGATCGAGGTGGCCAGGTTTCTCAATATATCAGAGATTGATGTCTACAGCGTGGCGACCTTCTACAACCAGTTCCGTCTCACCCCTCCTGGTAAACATTCTATAAGAGTTTGCATGGGAACCGCCTGTCATGTGAAGGGCGGTCACATTACTTTGGCGGCGTGGCAGAGGAGATTGAAAATAGGACCGGGCGAAACTTCTCCTGACCGCGAGTTTGACCTCGATACAGTAGCCTGTGTCGGCTGCTGCGCTATGGCACCTGTGACCGTTGTGGATAAAAAAGTGGAAGCTAAAGCTAATCCCACAAGAGTAGATGGAATCCTCCTCTCTTATCAACTCCAAAAAGAACAAGAAGAAAAGGAAAAGAATTGAAATTCCAGGAAATTGAAAACCAGGCACGAATCCGCTGGCAGGAAATCTGGAATGACCAAGTGCCGGTGATTCTGGTCGGGACCGCCACTTGCGGCAGAGCGGCTGGCGCACTCGAAGTGCTCCAGGCAATAAAAGACACCGTGAAGAAACAGAATCTCAACTGCCTCGTCTATGAAGTGGGCTGCATGGGACACTGCTATGCTGAGCCTCTGGTCATACTTCGAAAACCGGGATTTCCTTCCATCTGCTATGGTCGTATCAATCCGGTATTAGCCGAGAATTTGATCAACAACTTCATCATAAGCAATGATCCCTGCCTCGAGTTTGTTCTTGGCGCGCTCGAAGAGAATGATCTCGTCCCCAGTTTTTCTGATTTTCCACGGTCAAAATATGAAAAGCGAATCCTCTTAAAAAATTGCGGACATATCAACCCGGAAGAGATAGAACACTATATTGCAAACGGCGGATATGAAAGTCTGGCAAAAGCTCTCCAGATGAAATCAGAGGAAATTATATCGGAGGTTAAGCGGTCTAAATTGAGAGGTTTGGGAGGTGCAGGGTTCCCGACCGGAGAGAAGTGGGATATCTGCCGTCACTCGGAGGGGGAACTAAAATATTTGATCTGTAATGGTGATGAAGGCGATCCCGGGGCTTTCATGGATCGGGCGATCCTGGAAAGTGATCCTCACTCCGTAATCGAGGGGATGGTTATTGCAGGCTATGCCATCGGGGCCCGCCACGGTTATATCTATGTTCGAGCTGAATATCCTCTGGCTGTACAAAGGGTTCAGAATGCCCTGCTCCAGGCAGAAAAATACAAATTTCTTGGAGAAAATATTCTTGGGAGTGACTTCAGCCTTGACATCAAACTCTTTCGAGGCTCAGGCGCTTTTGTCTGTGGCGAAGAAACAGCACTCATTGCGTCAATAGAGGGGAAACCCGGAATCGCCCGCTATCGTCCACCCTACCCTGCCCTTCAAGGTCTATTTGGAAAACCAACTCTCATTAATAATGTGAAGACCCTGGCCTATATCCCTCACATCATCAAAAATGGCGCAGATTGGTTTTTGCAAACGGGCACTGAGAGAAGCAAGGGCACAGCCGTATTCGCCCTTGCAGGCAAGGTGGTCAATACAGGACTGGTGGAAGTGCCTATGGGCACCACACTTCGCCAACTGATCTTCCAGGTAGGCGGCGGCATTACCAAAGGCAAACGCTTCAAGGCAGTTCAAATTGGCGGTCCATCCGGCGGGTGCCTTCCTGAATCGGCGCTCGATCTCCCGGTTGATTTCGAATCATTGCAGCAAAGCGGAGCGATGATGGGCTCCGGAGGAATGGTCGTTCTCGATGAGGACGACTGCATGGTTGAAGTGGCCCGCTATTTTCTCGACTTTACCCAGAAGGAATCGTGTGGAAAGTGCACCCTCTGTCGCCTCGGAACAAAACAAATGCTCGACATTCTGGAGGATATTTCAAAGGGCCATGGGAAAATGGAAGACCTTGAGACACTCGGGGAATTGGCAGAGGACATAAAGCAAGGATCACTTTGTGGCCTGGGCAGAACCGCACCCAATCCGGTGCTTACCACACTGCGATATTTCCGGGAGGAATATGAAGCTCACATTAAGGAGGGACGCTGCCCGGCATTGATGTGTCAGACCCTTATCGCCTATTACATCCTCCCTGAGAAGTGTGCACGCGGGTGCGATGCCTGTCTGGGTACCTGTACCGTTGAAGCTATCTCTACCGACAAGAAAAGAAGAATCAAAGTCATTGACCAGGAAAAATGTGTTAAGTGCAATACATGCCTTGCTGCATGTCCTCCTCAATACGATGCAGTCATCAGATTGTCGCCACCTGACAAGCTGCCCAAAGCAGGCTTCACCCCCACCCTCGCCCTCCCCCGTCGAGGGGGAGGGAATCTATAGGGGTTCCCTCTTAAACTCCCTCTCCCTCGGGGCCTGCCTGCGCGAAGCCCCGCTTTGCGGGACGAAGGCAGGGGAGAAGGACAGCGTAATTCCCTTTTATACTCCCTCTCCCTTGATGGGAGAGGGCTGGGGTGAGGGTGGGATTATTAGTTTATGAATAATGATATGGAAAGTATTTCTTTAAGCATTGATGGAAAGAAGATAAAAGCTCATGAGGGTGACAAGATCCTCGGGGCAGCGCTGGAAAACGGCATTTATATACCCAACCTCTGTGCTATTCAAGAAAGGATGGAACCCTCTGCTTCGTGTCGTCTCTGCTTTGTAGAGGTTGAAGGTGAGAACGAACCTGTCATTGCTTGCACCGAACCCGTAAAGGTAGGAATGGTGGTCAACACCCGGGGTAAAAATGCCTTAAGACTTGCACGTACTTCCGCTGAGCTTATCCTAGCAAGCCACCCTGTTGATTGCGGTCATTGTTTAAAAAACCGATCCTGTGAACTTCAGAAAATTGCCAAACATTTGCGCATAAAACTTAAGACAAAACGATTCAGGAAACTCGAGAGAAATCTCCCCATCGATGAAAGCAGTCCACTCTTTATCTACGACCCCAACAAATGTGTTCTATGCGGCAAATGCGTGTGGGTATGCCAGGAAAAGTTGGGAATCGGAGCCATTGGTTTTACCAGAAGAGGTTTTAAGAGAATGGTCTCCACATTCGAGGACAAACCTCTTGGCGAGTCAATGTGCAGCCAATGTGCTGAATGCGTTAAAGTGTGCCCCGTTGGCTCCCTGACATTTAGAAACAAAAACCTCGCCTCTCAGAGAACCTCAGAATAACCCTAACCGAGTTTCTTTCTGCCTCCCAAAAATATACATTGACTCGAACCAAGTCCCCCTCTCCCTTGATGGGAGAGGGCTGGGGTGAGGGTGCATGATCACCTTTTTTATCCCCCACCCCTTCATCCCCTCCCGCCAAG
>JBAVGF010000272.1:0-9165 GCA_049684675.1 Thermodesulfobacteriota bacterium
ACCTGGCGTAAGGGACGATTATTCCACCAATGTTCGCATTAAATCCCGAGTAGCTCGTCGTCACCGTTCTGAAATCGGCAGTCCAGACCCATAAGGCTGTATAGGCGATAATTAAGTGAATACCAAACGTGAGAATGTACGAAATCATGGGAGGTGCTTCAACCACCCTATTGATGACGAATCTCTGGACCAGATAGCCGAAGATGAAAAGACAGACAATTGAAAGAGGGATTGTCAAAAATGGGTCGATATGAAACAGAGTAAAAACCCAGTAAGTAAGGAATGCTCCCAACATCACCATTTCACCATGGAAGATGTTGATCACCCCCATCACCCCGAAGATCAATGAAAACCCGGCTGAGTAGGAGGCATAAATCCCTCCGAGGAGGATCCCATTAAGCAAGGATTGTAAAAATAGAAGCATTTCTTCTAAAACTTTCGTGCGGGATATTTAAGCCTAAAAACGATGATAGGGGCAAGTTGAGAGAACCCACCCCTACCTCGCTCCTCACAGTCTTTTACCTATCTTTCTTTCCAGGGTTTCATAGGATACCATGGAGCTGCCTCTGCTGCGTCTTTAGGAAAGACATTGACCAGCTTCCCATTTTGAATTTGAACTACAACAGGAGGATGCGCTTCATTGGCACCGTCAATACCAAATTTGACGACACCATAGAAGGTCATCAAACTCTGCTTATGAAGTTCCTCCATCAACCTAACCCGGTCTTCTTCCTTAACCGGGGGGGTAATCCCCAATTTGTCAATCGCTATCTGCATTGCATAGGCGCCGGCTGCTGAGGCTGCCTCGACATAGTCAGGGTAGCGACCGTATTTTTTGAAATAGTTTTCGTTGAATTGTTTGGCAGTACCAAAGAGCGGGTCCTTATAGGGCAAGTTTGGAGCCCATTCGGACGCCGCCAGGACATATTCTGCATCTTTCCCTAAATTCTTAATAAAGTCTGGGACCGTTGGACCATAGCTGAAAGTGACCATCTTGGGTGTAAAATCGATCTCCTTCATTGCCTTGATCGTCTTCATTGCCACCATCAAATGAGATCCTACAAACAACGCATCGGGGTTCTTCTGCTTCACCTTCAGAAGCATCGAGTTATAATCTTGAAGGGTAATGGGAAAGAGTTCAAAGAGAATAATCTCAATCCCGTTCTGAGCAGCATATTTTTTATAGCCCTCACAGGCCAGGGCGGTAAAAAGGATGTCCGCCCCAATGATTGCCCCGGTTTTAGGTTTTGGGAAGAGAATTTGGGTGATGTCCACACAACCACGGACCTCCTCCGTCGCTTTTCCTATAGTGGAAAAATAGTATTTGAAACCCCGCTCGAAGAGTTTGTTCGAACTCGCCGCGCCGCTGATTAAAGGATACTTGTATTTCTCTGCCACGGCACTGCCTGCAAAGACTGAATCGCTACCGAACCCGCCCAGGACCAAATCGACTTTATCCTCGGTGATCAACTTTTCCGTGAATTTTGCATTTTCAGCAGCAGTCGATTTGTCGTCAAGGAAGATAAGCTCAACCGGGTATCTTTTCCCCCTAACCTCGATGCCTCCCTTTGAATTAATAAGGTCTGCCCAGAAGGTATAGGCATCCTTCACCAGATTTCCATCCCTGCCGAATGTTCCCGTTAGGGGGTCAGCACAACCGATCCTGAATTTCTGCTGGGCTGAACCGATTCCAGAACTCAAAAAGACCATCAGTCCTACAATGATAACTCCGAGACATAGCTTCCGCATAAAATCCCTCCTTTCTAAAATGATGACACGGTTTGATTCAGATCGACATGTTGATTCTTAGCCTTCCTTCACCATTGCCCTCCCTTATTCACTAAAAAGTGGGTGGGCTCACCACCCATATCACAACCGCCTTCTTCTTTCCTGGGTTCGTCCAGCTATGAGGCTCCTGCGATGAAAAATAGAAACTTTCGTTCTTTTTTATGCGATACGGCTTCCCATTCAGATTGACCTCCAGTTGTCCCTGGAGAACAATCCCAAATTCTTCTCCGATATGGGAGTAAGGTCCCTTTGACCCACCTCCGGGCTCAATGGTCGTATAAAAGGGTTGCATCCTTTTATTCTGGATACCCCGGACAAGCATCTGAATCTTAGCATCGCCTTGCTTGAACCGAATGTTCACCCTCTCGCCTTCTTTACAGACTACATCGTTCTCCTGGGTCTCTGGCTCAAGGAAGAAATCAACGACCTTCACCTGAAGGGCGGAGGCAACTTTTTTAAGGATCATGATGGAAGGATTCGCGCGACCCCTTTCCAACTGGGAGAGGTAGGCGTCTGTGCAACCGGCCTTGATAGCCAGTTGTTTGAGGGTCATTCGGTTTCCTAATCGAAAGGCCTTGAGTTTTTCGGCAATCTCTTTCATCGGAGAAGAAATTAAATATAATTAAATCTAGTTAACAAATACTTAATTTCTAAAAATTTGTCAAGAAGAAAATCCATTCTTGGCAAAGCGGAGATCCGCATCTATATCCTCGAATCTCTTTTTTGTAGGAATGACCCAGATAAGGAAGGGTTTAATTCAGTCTGAGGTTTGAAGAGACATCCAGAAATGGTTAAATTAAACCTCTACGCCGAGGTAGCGGATTAGAATCTCTTTCTTTCCTTGAAGTTCCTCCTTGCCGGCACGATATTCGATCTTCCCCTTCACCATAAAATAGAGCTGATCCGCTACGGATAGGGCAAAGGGAATCTTCTCTTCAACTAATAGGATGGCTATGCCATTTTCAGTCAGCTTCTTGAAAATCTCTTTTAGCTTGAATACAAAAATGGGCATCAGCCCAGTGGTGGGTTCGTCCAATAAGATGATGTCAGGTCTCTTGATCAATGCCCTCGAAATGGCCAGAGCCTGCTGCTCTCCTCCACTTAAGGTTCCTGCCAGCTGGTTCAATCTCTCCCGAAGGACTGGAAACAGGCTGAAAACGCCTTCCAACTGTTGTGCGTCCGATTGATCACGCATGCCTGTTTTGAGGTTTTCCAGTACTGTCATTTTAGGAAACAAATGCCTTCCTTGCGGTACGTAACCGATTCCCCTTCTCGCCACCTTGAAGGCTGGAAGCTTTGTGATATCTCCGTCCTTGAAAAGTATCCTCCCAGCCCTTGGTTTGACGAGGCCCATGATGGTCTTCAACGTCGTGGTCTTACCCGCCCCATTCCGACCTAATAGCGCGACGATTTCCTTTTTTTTAACCTCCAGGGAGGCGCCCTGTAAGATATAACTTCTTCCGTAGTAGGTATGGATGTCTTCTACTTTCAACAAGCTCAATTTATCTCTCCAAGATAGACTCTCTGGACTTCTTCGTTCTTGCTGATTTCATCCGGAGAACCCTCAGCGACCACTCGGCCTTCATCCAAAACGGTGATGATGTTGCAAAGACGCAATACGACGTCCATACTGTGCTCGATCAAGATGATTGTCATGCTTTTTGACAATTTCTTAATGACTTCTGAAATATTATCCGTCTCTTTCGGGCTTACTCCTTGCGTGGGCTCATCGAGGAGGAGGAGGGAAGGTCGAGTACTAAGGGCCATGGCTATTTCTAAAATCTTCTGATCCCCATAAGATAGATTCGAGGCCAACTCATTCATCTTTTCCTCCAATCCTACCAGATAACAGATCTCCTGTGTCTTTTGAGAAAGGTCGGCTGCCTGACGAGCAAGGATGAAAGGGTTCCATGGCCGCCTTGCCCTCGAGTTAACTCCCACCCAAATACTATCGTAGACAGTCATCTCCGGAAAAATAAGTGTTAATTGAAAGGTACGACTCAGACCCTTTTGGCAAATGACATGGGGAGTGAAACGGGTGATATCCTTGCCTCTCAAAAATATCTTTCCTGATGTGGGCTTCAATTCACCAGTGATGACATTAAAAAGGGTGGTCTTCCCGGCACCATTTGGCCCTATGATTCCTCTCACATCCCCCTCCTGGACTGAACAGGTGACGTTATCCAGGGCTGTTAAACCCCCAAAGCGCATCATCACTGAAACCGTTTCCAGAAGTTTGTTCCCGGAAGCCATGGCCCTTTAGTTTAACCTCCCGCTGATCACATATCCCAGAATGCCCTTACGGGATATCCTTAAAATCAGCAAGATGATGATCCCAAAGAGGATCAAATAGTAGGTCCACCAAACACTCACGTAATACTGGAACAGGGACATGATGACGACGCCTATCCATGGACCAGCGAGGGTGTCAAGGCCGCCGATGAGGCACCATACGATGGGCATGATCGACCAATGAAAACTAAAGAAATCAGCCGATGCATAACGAAGTGTCACGGCATAGAGACCACCACTTAAGGCGCAAAACACCCCTGACACAATAAAGGCCATCAGTTTATATCGAAAAACATCATACCCTAAGAACTGCACCCTTTTCTCATTTTCCCGGATCGACACAAAGATTTTTCCCATCGGGGATCTGGCCATTCGATCCAGAATCAGATAGCTAATAGCGAGGAAGATTAGGACAAGATAGTAATTGACCATGGGATCATAGAAGGAAAGGGTTACAGGTCCGAGAGAAGTGGACGGAAGTTTAAGGGAAAGACCATCATCTCCCCCTGTCAGCCATGTCAGATCCATTGCTAAAAGGTGGAACACAGCGAAAAAAATAGCGGTGATGATGACAAAGTAAGCTTCTGTGAGGCGAACGCTGATTAAACCCACGATCACCGCCAGGATAAAGCCTGCCCCAAGGCTGAGGAAAATGGATGGCAGGACGCCCACCTTCAGATGCACGATAGAAAACACGACCCCATAAGCTCCTCCGCCAAAAAAGACAGCGTGGCCTAAACTGCACTGGTTCGTCAGGCCAAAACAGACATCATATCCCATGGCCAGAATGCAGAAAATCATCATATGGGTTACCAATGATCTTGCCCCTTTTGGTAAAACCATACCCACCACCACTAACAGGAGTAGAAAGATGATGACAAAATAAGTGGGAGTTTCTCTTCTCTCCACCACTTTTTCAAATGCTTTATCCATTTTCAGTCCCAACCAATGATTTCATTCAGTGAACAAGCCCTTGGGACGCCATATCAGGACCATGATCATAATGACAAAGATAGCTGCCCTGGCCTGTATGGGAGACAAGACAGAGGCCAGGACTCCTTCTAAGGAGCAGAGTGATAAGGCAGCGATCAAAGTCCCTTTGAGGCTCCCTAGCCCACCAATAATCACTACGATGAAAGAGAGAAGAATTACATCGTTGCCCATGAGATAGAATACCTGGTTGATGGGCGCGGCCAGAACACCCCCCATTGCTGCAAGGACACTGCCGATAACGAAGGTGGTGATAAGAACCTTGTTGACGTCAATACCCATTGCGCTTGCCATCTCTCTATCTTGCATGGATGCTCTGAGCAAAATTCCATAAGATGTTTTGTACAAGAAAAGCCAGAGTCCCCCGAGAATGAGAATGGAAATGCAGGCGACCAAGAAACGATAACCCGGGTAGTCCACGCCAAGGAAATAAAAGCTCACCGGCCAAGGATTGGTAATTTTTTTAGGAATCCCTCCGTAAGTCCCTAAGGCAATTTGTTGAATAATGAAGGAAATGCCCACTGTGGCAATCATGGTGGAAGAATGGTGACCTTCATAGGGTCTTAATACAAAACGTTCCACCGGAGCGGAGACCAGGATGATGACTGCCGGAACCACTATCAAACTTAACCAAAAGCTACCAAGCATTCCTGCCACATAAAAGGAGAGGACGGCCCCTGCCATGTAAATATCGCCATGGGCCATGTTCACGATCCCCATGACACCAAAGATAAGAGAGAGGCCAAGAGCTATCAAGGCGATGATGAGGCCCCAGATCAGGCCGTTCACAAGAAGGAAGAGGATGGTGGTTAAAATCTCCGGCAACGACAAACACCTATAAAATTGGGTGCGTCTTAATGTAACACCCCTATGGCTATGAACCGTTGAGGAATTTTTTCTTATAAATTTAGAGCGGTTCTTTTGCGTAATCCACAGTCGGTGGATAAATCGCTTCCTTTGCAGGAATCTTCGTGACTACCTTCAATTCCCCCTTTTGGATCTGTTCAATGTAAAGCCCTGTAACGGTAAGATGGTCTTCAGCGCGGATAGACATATCCCCCTGAGGAAATTCTAAACTTTCTCTAAAGGCCATGCCCTCTAGGGTTTTAATGACCTTGGGCGTATCAGCCCTTCCCTTCCATCCACTCTTCTCAATGGCTGCCTTGAGTGCAAAGAAGGGTTCCCAGACCGCCCAGTCATAGGCCAAAACAAAATATTTGCCTGTGCCAACCTCTTTTCCATCCGGATCAACTCCGATCAGATTGCGAAAATCCTTATTATACTTGGTGTTCAACCCTTCCAGACGAGTTGGGTAGGAGGTGATACAATAAAGACCTTCTCCTTCGATACCGAGTTTCTTCGGATCTTGTGCCGAAATGGCGTAGACCGCCCCTAGCCTTTTGATGTCTGGACGGACCGCATGCAAATCTCTACTGAAAGAAAGAAAATCTGAACCAAAGTTTGCAAAATAGACCGCTTCCGCTTCGGTGGGGATATTTCCTTTTAAATAAGGGAGCCAATCCCCTGTTCCCAATGGGACCCTGATGGATTTAAGCACCTTTCCCCCTTTTTCTGTAATATTTTTTGTAAATTCGATCTCATTGGACCAGCCCCAGGCATAATTCACGACAACCGTCACCCATTTTTTCCCGAGGGTCTTCAGAGCAAAATCCGCCCCTCCTTTACATTCCTGGGTCACGTTTGTACAACTCTGGAATACATATCGATTACCCTTTTCTCCTGAAATCTCAGAAGCAGAAGAACAGGGGAAATAAGGCGTCTTCAGTTCCTTAGCAATCGGGTTGCAGGCAATCGCAATGCCAGAACTATTTGAATTAAATACGAAGTCGACACCATTGGTCTCAACCAGCTTCCTAAATTTCAGAGCTCCGACCGAGGGTTTTGATTCGCTATCCTCAACATATAACTCAATGGGACGGCCAGCTATGCCACCTCCTTTGTTCACCCTATTTACTGCTGCTACCAATACCCTCTCATGGGAATAACCATAGGCCGCCAACCCTCCCGTCTTTTCTGCGAGTAATCCAATCTTGATAGGTTCCTTTTTCCCCTGGCCAACCGCTCCTCTTTCGCCAATACTGATCAAAAGAACGAATCCCAAAATCATCAAAAGAACAACAATCAACTTTTTCATAATAGGATCCTCCTCTCAAACCTATTCTCTAAAACAAGAACTGCTGAAAAAATTAGAAATGATTCATATTTAATTTCAATAGATTTAATTTGTCAAGGGAAAACCAAATCTCCTGGATATCGCCGAAGGCAGATGCAGAAAATCTATTTTCTCGCCAGCGTATAATCCCATTTAATATTTGAAAGGGCGCGGAAGATATTTCCTTTGACACGGCGGTCTTTCTTGCTTAAAGTGTCTATCAAATCTTTTACCACTTTTCTTTTAGTCTTTCCGGAGCTCGGACAACCGCTGGGGGCAAAAGGCAATCCCATTTCCCGGGCAAATCTCTCAATTTTCTTTTCTTCCAAAAGAGCCAAAGGCCGAATAAGGGTGAGCTTCCCTTCAAACAAGCTCTGAAGAGGAAGCATCGTGCTGATCTCGGCGCTGTAAAAAATATTAAGAAGAAGGGTCTCGATGATATCGTCCTGGTGATGGCCAAGAGCAATCTTGTTGCACTTGAACCGATGGGCAAGGTGGAAGAGGCGCTTTCTCCTCTCCCAGGAGCAGAGGAAACAAGGGTTTTCTCGATTCTCAGGGCTGTTCGCTCTTCTCCCGATGTCGGTGAACTCGATGTGGTAAGATAGCCCTTTCATTTCAAAAAAGTTCTCGAGGATTCCCGTTGGCCCGGAATCAAAGCCGAGGTCGATGTAAACCGGCATGAGTTCGTAATGGATCGGGACGCGCTTGCTTCGTTCATGGAGCAGGTGGAGCAATGTCAGGCTATCCTTTCCGCCCGAGACCCCCACCAGAATGCGGTCTCCCTCCTGGATCAAGCTATAACGGTGAATTGCTTTTCCCATCAAGCTTCGAATCTCTTTTTGCCAGTAAGCCATTTCTTTACCGTAAATCGTGAGGGGTAAAGGGTTCTTCCAAAATCCTTTTTTCACCTTACGCCTAACGCCTCACACCTCACGCCATTCAACGGACAGATATCACATCTCGGTGTTTTTTTACACACCATTTTCCCCACTTGAACGAAGAGGGCATGATATTCGTTGAATAATTTTTCATCAAGGGAGAGGTGATCCATGAAGAGTTTCTGGATTTCTTCGTAAGAGGCTTTCTCTGAAATGACTCCATGCCGAGAAAGGACCCTTTTCGTATAAGCATCGACAACGAATATAGGTTTCTTCAGGCCGTAGAGGAGGATGCTATCCGCTGTTTCGGGTCCGATCCCCTTGACTCCGAGAAGCTTTTTCCTCAACAATACCAGCCTCTCTCTTTTCATTCTCTTTAAATCCCCGTCATACTCTTTAAATAAGAAGTCCATAAATGACTTCAATCGATCGGCTTTGATTCGGTAGTAACCTGAGGATTTGACCAGCGAGGCGAGTTGTGAACGTTTAAGGTGATAGATCCCTTCCGGATTTAATACCCTTTTCGTTTTTAGCTTCTGAATTGCTTTCTCCACATTTCTCCACGAGGTGTTTTGTGTTAGGATCGCTCCGACCATTACCTCAAAGGAAGTCTCACCAGGCCACCAATTTCGGGGACCGTAAGCTTTGTAAAGTTTATGGTAGACCGCCATCAGGAGGTTTTTCATTGACACATAGCCCAAGGCATCCTTCTCCAGCTCATCACAAATGTCAAATGCCAAAATCCAAATGCCAAACTAATGACAAATGTCTTAATATTAAATCCTTTCGTTTCAACCACTTGAACTTTGTGCTTGATCTGACCTTTGAGCTTTGACATTTGTCATTGCTTCACCCTATTTCAGTCTTTTCTGAAATCTGAGGGAACTCAAAAGGATCATGAGTGTGCCTAAGATGCCTAATGCCAGCATCTGGGGCCAGAGGATATCCAGGCCATTCGCCTTTAAAAAGACGCCTCGAATGATGACCAGAAAATAACGCAGCGGGTTGGCATAGGTCAGGGTTTGGATCCATTCTGGCATATTC
>JBAVGF010000273.1:0-5766 GCA_049684675.1 Thermodesulfobacteriota bacterium
ATTGAGAAGCCCTCTCCACTCAGATTTATGCCACGAAATTATAGCCGATATGGAATTCCTGTAGAAATGCTGTTGAAAAGATTCTCAATAATTGAAGAAAAGCCGGATATAATTGCTATCACTTCAGGGATGACCTACTGGTATCCTGGCGTATTAAAACTCATTGAAATTACAAAGAATCTCTTCAAAAGAGTCCCCATAATATTGGGGGGAATTTATGCCACTCTCTGTTCTGAGCATGCAGAAAAGCATTCGGGTGTGGATATCGTCTTCAATGGAACAGGGGAATCAGATGTTTTGAAGTTAGTTTCAGATCTGACGGGCTTGGAACCTATGTTATCTGAACTCCGCAATTCGCAATCCGGAATCCGCCATGAGAATTATCCCGCCTTCGACCTTTATTCTCAACTTGATTACGTCTGTATTTCTACTTCCACGGGATGTCCATTGAGATGTTCCTATTGCGCCTCTCCATTTTTGACAAAGGGTTTTTTCAGAAGGGATCCTTTCGAAGTGGTTGATGAGATTGAATACTGGACGGGTAAATGTAGAGTTAATGATATTGCTTTCTATGATGATGCCCTGCTGATCGAGCCATCAAGACATATTATTCCAATCCTGAAAGAGATAATTAAAAGAAGCATTCACTGCTATTTCCACACACCCAACGGCCTTCATATCAAAGAGATAAGTCAAGAAGTCGCAGATTCTCTTTATAGAAGTGGGTTTAAAACCATCCGCCTTGGTTTTGAAACATCGGTTGAGCAGACACAAGTTGAAACTGGAGGGAAGGTGGACAATCAGGAATTCCTTAGGACGATCAAGCAGTTAAAGAGGGCAGGATACTCGAGCGAAGAAATAGGGGTCTATATAATGGTAGGATTACCAGGGCAAAGGGTAGGGGAGGTTGAGGAGAGCATTGCCTTCGTAAAGGAGGCGGGTGCGAGGCCAATGCTGGTGGAATACTCACCTATTCCTCACACTCCTTTATTCGAGAAGGCGAAGAAGATGTCTAAGTTCGATCTTGAAAATGAACCCCTATTCCACAATAATTCTATCCTACCCTGTCAGTGGGACGTGTTCACGATGGCAGACTATAAGAGATTGAAAGAGGAATTGAATATAGTATAACACTATTAAATCATAATGAATTATTGAAAATATTTTTATTGTCGGGGGGCCGGACATTACAGACGATCGAGATGGGTGCGTCTATCTCATGAATTTTGGTGAACTGATATTGATCGATACTGGGGCAGGGGGAGTGTTGATAAAATTATTAATAATATTATAAAGTTAGGATTTGATAGTAACAATCTGACTAAGATCCTTCTTACCCACTGCCATATCGATCATATTGGAGGGGCACCAGAAATCAAGAACCGGTTCGGGTCACGATTATACATTCACAAATTGGACGCTCCTCCGTTGGAAAATGGGGATCCAATTTTGACGGCTGCCAAATGGTATCAGACAAGTTTCCCGCCAACTCCTGTGGATGTGAAATTCAATCTTCCAGAAGAAATATTAATGATTGGCGAACAGAAGATTGTCTGTCTTCACACGCCTGGTCATACCCCGGGATCAATATGCATCTATTTGGATAAAAATGATAAGAGGGTTCTCTTTGCCCAAGACCTCCACGGCCCAATTTTGCCGGAGTTCGGTTCAAATCTCGATGATTGGGATCGATCGACTAAGAAATTACTCGACCTCGACGCAGATATCCTCTGCGAAGGCCACTTCGGAATCTATAAGACCAAAAAGGATGTAAAAAATTATATCCTCTCCTACCGCGAACAATATGGAGTTGAGTGAGCGGGCTTGTTGAAGAAGGCAATTTTCTCTTGGCCGGCAAGTGCCCCGTCGCGCCAAAGCGGGATAAGCGGGGTCAAGGGGCACAATTAGAACAGTGTTTCTTTCCCGGGAAGCGGCAGCCTGTGGCCGGGGAGCTTCACCTACACGTTTGCAGAAATAGGTAAACGGATGAGAATGTCTTATAATATTCAAAGCAAATTTCAGAAATGGTGATAAATATACGAATGGCCGAGACGGAGAAGAAATTTATCTATGAAGATGGAGTCTGTTTTGAGGTAACACCTTATGGGCTTGTCTGCTGTTTAGAAGAGAGCAAGGACAAGAAGCATCGCTGCCCTGACTGCAAATTCTGCCAATGGTGTTCTGATTCGCGATGCAGCCTCTGCCTTAGACAGGGAGAATACTGTCGCAACAGCACCTGATCATAAAAAAGGATCTATACCCATTCACATCCATTCCAATAACCTATCTTTCTAATCCTGCGATAACGGTAAAGGGATGACCATTCGTCTTAATTACCATTTGATAAGGAGCAAAAAGAGGAGAAGAACGATCTCCCTCCAAATCAAGGAAGACGGGAAAATAGTCATTCTGGCTCCTTATCACACGCCGAAATGGGAGATAGAGAGATTTGTCCAGGGAAAACAGTCATGGATCGTTGAAAAAATATCAGAAAAGGAAAAACAGGTAAAAGAAGTAGAAAAGATGTTTCTCGCGGGAGAGAGATTTTTATATTTAGGAGGGTGGTATCCGTTAGAAATTCATGAGTCTCATCATAAGGAACCACCTCTTAAATTATCTCTCGGTAATTTTATCGTTTGTAAGGATCATATTGAGGAGGCAAGGGATCTTTTTGTTCGGTGGTATAAGAGAGAGGCTAAAGAGAAGATAGTCGGAAGAATTAATTATTACAGCCATAGACTTCGTCTGTTTCCGAAAGGGATAAAAATAACAAGCGCCAAATCCAGGTGGGGCTCCTGCTCGCGGGACAATCGATTATCTTTTAGCTGGAGAATTATCATGGCCTCCTTGACCGTCATCGATTACATCCTGATTCATGAACTTGTCCACATCAAAGAGAAAAGCCACTCTGAAAGATTCTGGGCCACCTTAGAGTCAATTCTCCCAGACTACAGAAAACGTAGACTCTGGTTGAAGGAGAATGGACATTTATTGAAGATCTAACAGGGATTAGGGACAGATGAGCAATCTCGCCCCATTCGGCCGCGCCAGGACTTCAGCCCTTTCGGGTGGGGTACAAAGGGCCGTTTCCACAGGCGGGCTCAGGAGACTGGGTTTATCGAAGTGCAGGGTCAACCCTGGGCAAGCTCCTGCATTTATGTCGGATAGTCGAAGGGTTGACATAGCAATGCAACGGGTTCATGATGTTTGGAGAAGGAAAAAGCCGAAGCTCAACGGATGAAGAGGATTAGCCGAAGAGGTTTCTTAAAATATACGGGAGTGGCAGGCGGGGCCTTATTTTCAGGTATGAACGGAGGAATAGTGATGTCCAGCACAAAGAGCCATGTTGCGTTAGTCAAGACAGATAACAGGAAGAACGGAGTAAAGACATCTTTGAAGACACTGAATACGAATCCTGTCAAGGGAAAGGATGTATTGATCAAACCTAACTTCAATACCGCCGATATCCCGCCGGGCTCCACGGACAATGATACGTTAGTGGCATTAGTGGAAGAGATCTGGAAAATGGGGGCAAGATCGATCAACCTCGGGGAAAGAAGTTATCCGTTAACTCGAGAGGTGATGGAAAAAAAGGGCGTTCTGCCCGTTCTGGAGAAATTGAACGTAAAGATTATTGACTTTGACCATCTTGAAGAAAAGGATTGGGTGCTGTTCAAGCCTAAGAATAGTCACTGGCCGAATGGTTTTCGGATCGCGCGACCCATCCTCGATACAGAGTGCCTCATCTCCACTTGCTGCCTGAAGACCCATCAGTTTGGGGGAATCTTCACCCTATCGCTAAAGCTGCATGTCGGAGTCGTTCCCACGTTTCGTCATGGATATGATTATATGAAAGAGCTTCACAGCTCTCCCAATCAACGAAAGATGATTGCAGAGATTAACGAGCCTTTTAAACCTGCTCTTATCGTCCTTGACGGGATCGATGCCTTTGTGGATGGTGGACCCATGGCCGGAAAGCCTGCAAAAGGCGAGGTCTTCCTTGCCTCTACGGATCGGGTTGCCATCGATGCCGTCGGAGTGGCCGTTTTGAAACTTCTCGGTAGCAATGAAAGCATCATGAAACCAAAGATATTTGAACAAGAACAGATTGCAAGGGCAGTAGAACTCGGTTTGGGGGCATCATCTCCTTTAGAGATCGAGGTGATACCAGCTGATAAGAATAGTCAGGATTACCGGGACCGCGTTACGGAAGTATTTAGGAGGGGCTGATGTCAATTTTCAAAGTGTATTATTTTTTTATTTTATCGTGGCATAATGTATAAAATTATTATAATTATTTAAAATCAACTATTTCAATGTGTTATAGAATGGCATGGTTTTATTCTTAACAATATGTATATTTATAATGTTCAGTTCAGCCTCAAATGCCCCTTCCTCACAAGTCATAATTCTATAAAAAATTAAATAATATCAGATAGTTAAACAATAGTTTTTTCTTTGGCACGGCAAATGCAATCTTTAGCTTGAACGTCAAAGAAAGGAGGAACTAAAGATGGAAAAAACAAAAAAAGCATTAAAGACAGGGTTAATGGTCGGGTTGATGACGCTCATGGCTTCCCCAGCATTTGCAAGGTCGATCAGCCTGAAAGAAGGCGGGACGATGCTCTGGATCTTCATCATTGCTGGAGCAATTGTCGTTCTTCTTCAACTGATTCCAGCCGCCATTCTTTTCTTCAGCTTCATTGGCACCGCAACCGCCACGTCGTTGAAGAAAGAAAAGAAAGCTGAAGAGGAAGTGGTTCTTCCGGGTGCTGAGCCTGTAGCGGTCAAAGAGTAGAGGAAGCCAAAATAAAGGAGATGATGAGCATGAATAAGAAGATGAGAAAGATTCTAACAACCCTTAGCTTAGTCCTAATCATGTCGATCACCTTGTTCTCTTTGGGGATTGCATACAAGGGAGGGGTCAGAGGAATAGGACTTGTTGGAGTCATGTTCTTCTTTACCTTCGGGATCATTGTGGTCCTGGCTCAATTGATTCCGGCAGGCATCCTCCTCTCCTCCTTTATCGGAGCCGCTGTCTCTCCTACAAGAATGTCTGAGGTTCCTATCCGTTCGACGTAGGAGAAATGGAGTAGGGAGGAGACGACCATGAAATGGAAGACGTTACTCATAGCCTATCAGGATGATCTTTGGACTCGATCGCTCTGCACCTTCTTCCAGGGAATAGGATATAAGGTGGAAACAACCAGGGCGATGAGTGAGATGATTCGAAGGATTCGAAAAGGGAATATCCATGTCATCCTCATCGACGATGAGGTCGAAGGAGTAAAGGCATGCGATGTCGTTCCCTTGTTGAAGCATATCAATCCCAGGATTCAGATTATTGTGATCTCGTCAGAGGAATCGATAGGATTGGTGAAGCGTCTCCGGGGAGCGGGAATCTTCTATCAGGCGATGAAGCCTGTTGATCTGGGCGAAGTCAAATCAGCCGTGGAATGCGCTTTTGGGAAGATTGAACGGGAGGGCACCAAGGAAGGTTTCTTTTCCTTTCTCATCCCAGAGATGGCTCCGGCATAAAGAAATGAAAAAACAAAGGGATGCTTGGTAAAAGCCCTTCGGAAGGATAAAGTTTCAAAGAGGGGGTGGTGAACGGTGAGGGAAGGGGACCGATATACGACCTATCCAAAAAAAAGAGAGAAGAAACAGGTTCGAGTTCAAGACTTGAGATTCTTACATCGCAGTTATGAATGGCTGAAGTGGACGATTATTAGCCTGGGAGGTTTCACAATTCATGTCCCTCGATCG
>JBAVGF010000274.1:0-7068 GCA_049684675.1 Thermodesulfobacteriota bacterium
TCTAAAATCAATTGTGTGAGAGCATCTGCTGGATAATTGGCTCGGGGATTCTTGCTTGCCGGAGAAAAGAAGCTCGTTTTTCCAACCTTTTTTGTTGAATCCCTGGGAGATCTTCGGCATTGACTAAGGGAAGTTTAGATTCAAAAGAGAGATTTAGGAAAGAGAGAAAAGTATCTAAACGAACTAAGGCAAGGAGGTACTTCGGAGCGGAAAACTCTAAAACCGGATAGTTATCCGAATTTACCCCGGTCACTCCGTCGATCAGCTTATTGACAGCATGATTATCAAGATAAAAAAAGCTCAAGAAATCCTCAGGAGTGTTTACATCCATTCTGGCCAATCTTTCCTTTATCCTTGGCATCGCCATTCGTTTTTGAAACTCCGGATAGTTGATGGAAGGGAGATCTTCAGCAGAGCCGACCAGTAAAGCATCCGTGTTGGCAATCCAAATATGAACATAGGGGAATACTTTCTTGAAAGAACCGACCAAAAGCCGGAAATGTTCTTTTTCCATTTGATAAATCGGCAGCCACTGGCAAAAGATTCCACCTTTCTTCAACCGCTTAGCGGCGAATTTAAAAAAATCAACGGTAAAAAGATTGGCATTCCCGGTCTGCCAGGGGTGTGAAGGTTCAGAAGTAATGATATCATAAGTTTCATGCATCGCCATCAACCAGGTACGTCCATCAAGGACGTGCAATCGTGTTGCAGGAGAGCTTAAGGCAAAACCGTTGTCCTCGTTGAAGTAACGAGAAGCTTCCACCACTTCAGGGGAAATCTCAACGCAGTCCACTTTCTTCACAGGGTAATCCAGGACGCTGCCGAGGGTGATGCCCGTCCCCAGCCCAATCACCAAGACATCTTCAGGATGTTCAAGGTACATGATGGGAAGGATCCCCAAAAAGATTTCAGTATAATTATCTGTTGAATTACTGCCATCCGTTTTGCCATTCACCCGAAGAAAGCGAATATTCTCCCTTTGAAATACCGTCACGGTTGCAGACGACCCTTCACGGTAATACAACAATTTATAGATGGACATGAATGAATTGACATCCGTTGTTCCCGAGGTGTTCGCCATCGTTTTCCCATACATGTAAACGCCGGAATTCAATACTTTTGGATTCCAAGAGGGTAATAAAATAATTCCAGTGATTGCGGCTAAAACACACCCAATTGCCCATGCAAACCTGGCCCACTTTTTTATATCCGAGGTGACAATGCTTAAGAGAGAGGCAGCCATGAGGTTCGCTCCCCCGCCTACGAGGAGGGTTTTTTCGACCCCGATCGTCGGAATAAGGATGAAACCAGTGGCCAACGATCCAAAGATACAACCCAACGTATTGAATGCATATACATCAGCCACTGTGGGTCCGATTTCCAATCCCCGATAATTCATAAAGATTCGCGCAACCAGCGGGAAAGAAGCCCCACTCGCAAAAGTGGGGGTGAGGATAATCAAAAAGCAGACGATAAATTCTGTGAAGGTTACTGTCCCCCAAGAAATACCCTTAGTGGAAAAAAATATCATGAAATAATTTGGCAATCTCCCGATGATAGGGGTTGTGACAAAAACAGAAGCTCCGATGACCATCTGAAGGATAGCAAATAAAACGATCGGGTGGCGAACCCGATCTACCAATCGACCAAGAACGATGCTGCCCAAGGCCATGCCGAAAAGGCAGGTGGTCAGCATGGTGGCAAAGGCGTAGATAGAGGTACCGAACACCAAGATCAAGGCCCTGCTCCATGTCACTTCGTACAAAAGTGCCAAGAATCCAGAGACCATGAAGATAAAAAGCACAAAGATGGATTGGTTACGTGTGATTCTCGATGATTCGCCTACCGCCTTATTTTGGGTTGCCGTCGGTGGTTTTAATTCTTTTATGTCTTTGCTCAACATCCCCTTTGAAAACGTCCATACCATGAAACCCAAAAATACATTTAATCCTGCGCCTGCAAAAATTGTGAGCTGAATACCTAACGTCGGTATGAGTGAAAAGGCGCCAAAGAAACAACCTGCTGCTGCGCCGAAAGTGTTTATGGCATAGAGGAGACCAATGTCTCTTCCAATGAATCGGGGCGAGCGTGTGAGGGCCTGACTCAATAACGGCATCGTCGCACCCATCAAGAGGGTAGGACAAAGCAAAAGCGCGGAAGAAAGCAATATTCTTACTAAATTGAGTAGGAAAGGATTACCATAGATGGATGGGAAAAGTTCTGTATGAACCACTTGGACGACGGAAAGAACAGGAATAGAAAGAGCGGCATATATCCCGATGCCTATCTCTATTAGGGCATAAGTCTTGAGGAGATTTTTAATCTTGGATAGGAATTTCCCGCACAGATAGCTTCCCAAGGCGAGCCCAAACATGAAGACTCCAACGACGGTCGAGATGGCGTAGGTCGTGTTACCGAAGACAAGGGTCAAGAGACGGCTCCACACAACCTCGTAAATGAGCCCGCAGAGACCAGAAAAAAAGAAAACGGTCATCACGATCCAGAAAGCCTTTCCGTCTGAGTCGATCATCTTTTTAGGTGACGGGGGAGGGATGGGAGGTTGACGGTGAGGAGAGCCTTTGCGTGAATTTAAGGTTTTTCTTTTACGTGCGGGCATACATTTGCTTTAGGTGTTGGGAGAATCTATCGTCAGTGGCTGTTAGGGTTTTCGAAAAGCAGTGAGTCCATCTCAGCCGATTATTCTTTTTGCTGCTCGCTGTTTACCGAAAATTATCATACCTTAGGTGCGTTGTCAACGAAACGGCCCAACTTGGGGTCACAGCCTGGTTGCACAAGCCTAACTCCAAATACACATTTCAAGAAATGGACAGGATAAAGATTGTCTGCCTCCGGCTTTATCGATCACAAACAGGGGTTTAGATTGACTTTTTGAAGCCTTGATGTTATCTGATTATTGTTTTTTTCTAACTCACAAATTGAGAAACATCGTGATGAACACGCCATTCTCCTCAGGAAGACCGACGGTCGGGGAAGTCAATCTTGGAGCATTGGAATTTAATTGTCGGCAAATTAAGAAAAGAATCCCTGCGGGTGTGATGGTCCTCGCGCTCGGACGAGAAGGAGTTCGCTGATGGGTGGCAAGAGGATTGAGATATTGGGAACCGGTTCATTTCTTCCGGAGAGAATCCTTACGAATTTTGATCTGGAAAAGATTTTGAACACCAATGACGAGTGGATTTACAAAAGGACCGGAATTAAGGAACGAAGAATTGCGGAGCCGAATATCAATGCCTCGGACCTTGCCAAAGAGGCTTCGCTGCGGGCCATGGAGATGGGAAGGGTTTCTGCAAAGGACTTGGACCTCATCATCATGACCACCATGACGCCGGATACGGCCTGTCCCTCCGGAGCGAACTGGTTGGAAGCGAAATTAGGTGCTGAAAAAGCGGTCTCCTTCGATGTGACCGCAGCCTGTAGCGGGTTTGTATTCGGTCTTTCTGTTGCCGAGCAGTACCTGAAAACCGGCGCTTACAAAACGGCTCTGGTTGCCTCTGTTGAAATCATGAGCCGCAGTCTTGATTGGACAGACCGGGAGAGTTGTATTCTCTGGGGGGACGGGGCCGGTGCGGTGGTGCTCCGGGCCTTTGATGAGTCTGAGAGGAATCAACCCGTCGGAAAACCCGGAAAGGAGATCAGCGAAGTCCTTTCCGTCCATATCCACACCGATGGAGCGAACGGCGAAAACTTACTTCTTCCCGGGGGTGGATCGAAAACAACTCCCATCTCTTATGAAAGTGTGGACAGGAAGCTCCACACGCTCAGGATGATCAAGGCCAATGAATCGGTCCGGGTGGCGGTGAAGCGGTTTGCGGAGGCCGCGGAAGAGGCGGCTGCCTTTAACGGCGTTCAAATCTCCGATGTCAAGTGGATCATTCCCCATCAAGCCAACCTGCGCATGCTTCAGCAGGTAGCCAAGCGACTCAATGTTCCTATTGAAAAAGTCTATCTCACCATTGAGAAGTATGCCAATATCTCTTCCGCCACGATTCCTATCGCCCTCGATGAGGCGGTCCGGGATGGGTCCATTCAAAAGGGGGATTTGATCGTCCTGACCGCATTTGGGGGAGGTCTCACCTGGGCGAGCAGCCTCATTAGATGGTGATGGGCGAGAAAACAGAAACGTTTTATGAACGAAGCAATTGATCGAGCTCTGAGCATCCTAAGAAAAAAAAACATCGACGGCTATGAAATTTATCTCCATCAATCCTCCCATTTTGTTGTGGAATCGAAGGAGGGGAAGATTGAAACCCTTCAGACCTCTCAATACTTGGGAATGGCCTTCCGTATTTTACATCATCGGCGAATGGGTTTTTCATACACCACTTTTTCGAACCCCTCTCGTTCCACCGGACAAAACCTTTCGGGCGAGCTGGATCGGGTGATCGAGGACGCCGTCAGGAGTGCGGGGGCGACCTCCGCAGATCCCTGTTTCGACTTCGTACCTTCTCTCAAAGCCTCCCCATCCCAGTTACCCATTTTTGATGAGACATTGGAGAGGATTTCGGAGAAGGCAAAGATCGAGAAGGCAAGATGCTTAGAAGCGTCAGCCAAGTCCGTGGATTCGGAGAAGATTAAAAAAGTGAGGAAGGCCTCCTACCAGGAGGCACTCTCCAGGACGACTCTGGCCAATTCCAATGGATTTCAGTTTTCTTATGACCATTCTCTTGCCTCTGTGAGCGTGACCGCCATCGCCGAGGAATCGGGAGATTCTGAGGTGGGCTGGGATTTTGATTTCAGCCATTTTTTCAACGATCTCAACGTGGAGGGCGTCGGGCGGTCAGCCGGGAGGAAGGCATTGGAGAGGCTAGGCGGAAAGAGGATTCCAACGGGCGTCTATCCGGTCCTCATTCGCAACAACGTGGCTTCAGAATTTCTGTCACTTGTCACCCATTCCTTTTTAGCGGATCAGGTCCAGAAGGGAAAATCTCCTCTGAAGGGAAAGCGAGGAGAGAGATTTTTTTCTCCCCTCCTCACGATTGTAGATGATGGACTTTATCCGAAGGGGATCTCCACCGCGCCCATCGACGGGGAGGGGGGGCCGAGTCAACGGACTCCCTTAGTCGCTCAGGGAGTCGTTACGGGCTACTTATACGACAGATATTGGGCAAATCGGGAGAATCAATCCTCCTCAGGGTCGCGAGTCGGATCGACTGGAAACAGCCGGCGCCACGGCATCAAATCCCCTCCCGGGGTAGGGATCTCAAATTTTTTCATTGAGCCAGGAGATCTCGATTTACCCAAGCTTATGGAAAACCTTTTTCAGGGGGTGGTGGTGGAGGAGGTGATGGGTCTCCATACCGTGGACCCTATCTCCGGAGACTTCTCTTTAGGCTGTTCTGGCGACTGGGTCGAGAGAGGAGAGAAAGTCCATCCGGTGAAATCGATCGCCATCGCAGGGAACCTTTTCGAACTTCTCCGAAAGGTGACCGGGGTAGGAACGGACCTCAGATTTTTTGGAGGGGTAGGGTCTCCGAGTCTATTGGTCGAAGAGTTATTAATTAGCGGAAATTAAATAAGAATTTATATTTTTCCCCCTCTGTTTTCAGGGGGAGAGGGTTGAGAGGAGAGGGGTCCCTAAAAAAACCTTGACATGGGAATATTTAGTCTGGTATTAAAATAGGGTTCTCAAAAGGCGGTTTAACCTAAAAATGAATGAGACAAGGAGGCTATTTTGGATAAAGACTACTTTAATATTCTTATCTTTGGCCAAAAGACTTCCAAGACTCGCCACCTCAGAATACACAAAAAGACCTTTAAGATCGGACTCTATCTCTTAACCTTCGGTCTCCTCTGCACCATTTTCTTCCTCTGTGACTATATCCAGGTTAGAAAAAAGACCTTCGAACTGAATCAATTGCGACAGCAGACCCAGGAGCAGAAATCTAAGATTCATTTTTTCGCATCCAAGATTGAAGATCTGGAAAAACAGCTCTCCAAACTGAAGGATTTCGATAAGAGAATTCGGATCATTGCCAATCTGGAGAAGGGCCAGGAAACAACGTCGGTTATGGGAATGGGTGGGCCGTCCGCCTCGGACGTCCGAGAAAAATTGAGGGCAGAGAAAAACGAGACGGGGCTGGCTCAGCAGATGAGAACCGACATCGAACGTCTCGAGTTAGAGGCAACGTCTCAGGAAGAGAGCCTTTCTGAACTCGAAAAGCTTTTACAAAGCAAGAAAAACATGTTGGTCCACACCCCCTCAATATGGCCGGTCCATGGATGGGTGACATCGGGTTTTGGTTTTCGAACCAATCCTTTTACAGGGTTGACCCAGATGCATGAAGGCCTCGATATCGCGAATCGGATTGGAACCCCGGTTATTGCTCCGGCAGATGGGATCGTTTCAGACACGGGGAAGGATTCCGCCTACGGGAATTTCATCGTGATCTCCCATGGGTTCGGGATAAACAGCCGCCTCCTTCACCTCAGCAAAATTCTTGTAAGGCCTGGCCAGAAGGTAAAGCGGGGGGATAACATTGCCGAGGTCGGGACGACGGGTAAGTCAACAGGGCCCCATCTACATTACGAAGTAAGGGTCAACGGCATTCCGGTCAACCCGGTGAGATATATTGTGAATTAATATACCCGATCAGAATAGTAAACCTAAAAAATTTCATACTCATCATCAACTCCTCTCCCCAAGGAACCATATGATATTCTCTTCCTTTTCTGTATCAACCCGATAGGCGTATAAAAATATTTTTGAAGAGTCCCAAGAGGAACCAGAAAACAAACCCATTACCAAAAATTTTAATACCTTGGGACAACAGAAAAGGCTGGTAAATTTCCATGATATTCTTTTTGAGACCCTTCCACATCCCTCCTTAGAATACCCTCCATCCATGCCATTTTTGGTCCATGTACATGGGTTTTGGGGCCACTGAATTGACTACCATGAGTTATTTTGCCTTGCTCAGCCTTAATTGATGGTCAGGAGGCCGTGTTGAGTTCTTCCTGAAATGTTGTTTTTCACTTCTTCCCTTTCTGAAGTTACCCCCGTTTTGACCGGACACTCCTGTTGCTAAAAATAAGTGATAGGAGTAAAAC
>JBAVGF010000275.1:0-8266 GCA_049684675.1 Thermodesulfobacteriota bacterium
GGAATTTATAATCACCTTGAGGCGGCCAATCTGGCCTATTTAGGCCTCTATGCCCTTCAGCATCGTGGTCAGGAGAGTGCCGGGATCGTCTCCTCAGACAATAGACAGCTTCATCATTACCGCCAGATGGGATTGGTCTCCGAAGTTTTCACTAAGGATATTCTGAAGAGACTCCCCGGAAAAAATGCCATCGGTCATGTCCGTTATTCAACTGCTGGATCGAGCGAGCTCAAAAATGCTCAACCTTTTGCCGTGGATTACTATAAGGGAAGCCTGGCCATTGCCCACAACGGTAACCTGACCAATGCCTTCCTGATTAAGAGCGAGCTCGAATCCAAAGGATCCATTTTTCAGTCGAACATGGACACGGAGGTAATCGTTCACCTCATTGCCCGTTCCAAAGAGAAAAGTTTTGTAGAGCGAACGGTCCATGCCCTCAAACAGGTTGAAGGAGCTTACTCTTTGCTCATCTTGACGGAGAAGGAAATGGTCGCCGCCAGGGATCCGCATGGCTTCAGGCCTTTGGCTCTCGGCCGCCTTAAGGATGCAGCTGTCGTTGCCTCCGAGACTTGCGCATTTGACCTCATCGGAGCAAAGTTCGTGAGGGAGATCGAACCGGGGGAAATTCTCCTCATCAACGAAGAAGGAATCAAATCTTTCAAGCCTTTTCCGCACAAACCACGTCATCAGTGCATCTTTGAGTTCATCTACTTCGCCCGGCCAGACAGTTTCCTCTTCAACAGAAATGTTTACGAGGTCAGAAAATCGTTTGGCGTCCAACTGGCCAACGAATCGCCTGCAGAGGTGGATATGGTCGTCCCTATCCCGGATTCCGGATTCCCGGCTGCATTGGGATTTGCGGCCGAATCAAAAATTCCTCTGGAGCTCGGGATGATTAGAAATCATTATATCGGACGGACGTTCATCGAACCTGAGCAACGAATTCGGCACTTCGGTGTAAAAATCAAATTGAACCCGGTAAGAGAATTGCTAAAAGACAAAAGGATTCTCACCGTGGATGACTCCATCGTCCGGGCGACCACCAGCCGAAAGATTAATAAGATGTTCCGAAATGCCGGCGCAAAAGAAATTCATGTCAGAATCAGCTCTCCGCCCATCACCCATCCCTGTTTTTTCGGCATTGATACGCCAAAAAGATCAGAGTTGATCGCCTCCTCCCACATGGTGAAGGAGATTCAGAAGTTTATCAATGCAAGTTCTTTACATTATTTAACTTTAGAGGGTTTGAAAAAATGCGTGAGGGAGGATGCTGAGTCTTTCTGTTATGCCTGCTTTACAGGAGATTACCCCATTCCTTTCCAAATGAATTTAGAGTAAGAGTTTCCCTTCCAGCTTAGCCATTTTTCCCTGTAGTGGATTTTGTGATACGAACGGAGTCCATGGCTACTATCAATAGCCCACCAAGATCTGGGTAGTTATTGTATTGGTCTTTCGCACCTCACCGTCTCGAATATACTCAGCATAACATTCAGCTCTATATGATCCGGGTCTAATACCAGGAAGCTGCACCTGAAGAAATCTCTTCGTTCCAAAGGTTTCATGCGAAACATCAAAACAGTACAGCTCCTCCCCTAACCCATAAAAACACGCTTTTCTAATCTCTGGCTCACCAACTGCCTCAAAAAAAATGTTGACCGCAAAGGTCGAATTCCCTTTGATCCCACTCCCCGGAACATCGATGCTTAATAATCTTACCTCGCCCTTGGGGAGGGATTCTTTTGGCACCGTGGCACAAGAAAGAGCTACCGACAAAACTATTCCACTCAACAGAATAGTTATCAATTTAGACCTCATAGAATAAAGCCTCCTTCTATTATTTTCTCTCTTATTTGCATACTGCTTTGTATAGACTCTCATCAACAGATTGTCGGGGAATAATTTTCCAGGTCGGACGGCCTTCAGCTGAACTAGCATATAAAATCTTTCCTTCTGCGGAATATTCGGTAATCGATAAAATACGCTCCTTTTTTTCTCCGCAATTGATCTCCCATAATTCCAATGAATAACACAAATCTGCATAATGTCTCCCAAACTTGTTTACAATCCCGTTTATCCCTTTCTTTGTGTATTCTAATTTCGTCCAAACATCTACAATGTTATTTGATGAGGGAGCCGTATCTTCCGCATCGTAGAAACATTCATACGAATCAGTCTCCGCAAACAGCTTCCAATCCGCTCCCCACACCTCCGCATGGCCAGAGAAAATAAGCCCAATGCATAACAACTTAACCAATAATGATTTCATTCAACTCACCTCTTTTTTCAGCCAAAGGCCTCTTAAAAGTTCGGTCTTGAGTTTCTTGCGATGGACCTCTCCCAAATAGATATTAGTCCTTTGCGTCCGTAAGACCCTCCTTTGAAGCTATGACATTTTTGGCTGGATTTTATTGTTTCCAAAGATTAATTCAGGTGCCGTAAACCGTAATCTCAACTAACCGATAGCCCGATGAACCAACCAGCAAAGGTTGTTCACAAGAATCGGAAGAAGTGTCCGAGCAGCGGATGGGTATTTTATGACTGTTTCCTCTTATCATTTCTGATCAAGTTGGAGCGGGCTAAGCCACCTTCTTGGACAGCTTAGATTTTTTTCTCGCCTTGCCCGCTGTCCTCTTTTTGAGTTTCGCCACACCTGCTATCAGTTTCTCCCATTCGGATTTTATCTGCTCCCTCTCCTTTTCAATTTTTAATATCCTGCGGTAGAGAGAAAGCACCCTCAAAAAGATCTTTGCCTTCTCATCGTCCACCTGTTTTCCATCACAATAATCCCTGAGATACTTCTCGGCCGTTGCCACTAATGGCTTAAAGAGTTCTGAGTCTTTTTTCTTCATCCTTTTTCATCCTTTGACTTTGTTTTATACGGCGCATCCTATCAAAGTTTACCAATAAATATCACCAGAGACAAGGGAGAATGCCATCATTGACGTTACTGTTCAAATTAACCAGATGATGCAGCGTCGGCATTTATTGCCGACGGACCCCGCCCCCAATAAATGAGGGCGCCACGATTCTCTTGTTGATAGTCGAATACTACCCATTGGACTCCATATTTTTTAGCACAAACTCTATGATATCCATCACGGTCATAGGGATCTTTTTTCTTCGGGCCGTGGTCTGGATGGTACGGACGCACTGCTGACAGGCAGTAATCACCATTTCAGCTCCCGTGGCCTTGATCTCCTCGATCTTCGCCTGCGCCAGCCCTGCTGATAGGTCAGGGTTCACCATCTCGAGATTACCACCCCCTCCGCAACATACGCACTGCTCTCTATTTCCTTTCATCTCTACCAATTCTACGCCGGGAATACTCCGCAGGATTTCCCGTGGAGCTTCATACACCCCACTGGCCCTCCCAAGATCGCAGGGATCATGATAAGTCACTTTCGTTTTTTTCTCCTTGAAGCTGATCTTACCTTCGTTGATTAACTTCTTGATGAATTGGGTGGAATGAAAGATCTCGACATCCGACTTACATTGATCCATCCAAGTGTGGTAACAAGAGGGACAGGCGAAGACGATCCTTTCTGCCCCCTTCTCTTTCACTTTCTCCAAATTGTGTTGGATCAAAGCTCCGGCGTCTTTCTTCATCCCCGCCGCGATCAACGGAAAACCACAGCACCACTCCTCTCCCCCGAGAAGGGTGAAATCGACTCCC
Source organism: Thermodesulfobacteriota bacterium (assembly GCA_049684675.1). GTDB lineage: Bacteria > Desulfobacterota > BSN033 > BSN033 > UBA1163 > UBA1163. Next base: position 3,674 of record JBAVGF010000275.1, read on the forward strand.
GCCTTATCCAAAATCTGAACAAAGGATTGAGGGATTCTCTTCGTCATCGGGAAATAGGACGCTACACACCCGACGAAATAGACGACCTTTGCCTTTTCCCTCTGAAACATATCCTTGGGGACCTCGCCAAGGGCCTGTACCCACATCGATCGGTCCTCGTTCGGTTCACCGATAATGTTATGGACTCTTTTCAAAGTCTCCGCTAACTGGTCCATGATACGGGGATACTCCCCCTTCTCGACCATAAATCCCCGCAGGGCCATTCTCAAATCCTTTGTCTGGATAAACGCAGGGCATGCCGTCGCACACCTCCCGCATAAGGTGCATAGGTAGGGGTGGTCGGAATACTCTTTCAGCACATCCTTCGTCTTTGCGGGTCCGTGTAACATCCCCGGCAGTCCGTAGGCCCTCCTGATGAAAGACTTCAGGTTGGCAAACAGTCCTCCCATGGTGTTCTCCAATTTCTGTGTTTGTGCGTATACAGGACAGACCTCCACACAGCTGCCGCATTTCACGCAGGAATCCAGAGCGATAAGCTCTTTAACAGAAAGAGGAAGAGTGGCCTTTCTGATTCCGGGCTTAAATGCCTCTTCGGGCATCAAGTTGATGAACATGACCACCGGTATCGTGATGATGTGCCAAAGTTTTTTATTGAACGGAATGAAGGCGACAAGCGTGGCCAAGAACAATCCGGATACAGACCAAAGAGGATAGTTGAGAGTGGGCCACGACAATCCCAGAGGCGCAACGATTTTCGTTAGGCCAAAAGACAAGAACCAATATCGGGCCACAGAGCTCGGGAGGGAATAGGTTAAAATGCTCGTCGCCTCGCAGAAGAATCGAAGGATGAACCACCCTCCCAAAAGGTTAACCGCAACGATATCTCCGACCGATGTCTTAAAAGTTATAGATTTTGCTACGAATCTCCGGTAGATGGCGATGAATTCTCCCGTCAATATCATGGCTCCGAAGAGGTCGAAGGAAATCGCAAAAAGAGCATCGGAAAAACCCAGGGACGAGCCGGCCAGATCACGAAAGTAATAAAAATCGCAGAACGGTGCATAAAAAAACCTGATTAAGTGCGGGAAACTTTTAAATTGGGGCATCATCTCCACTTTCAGATGGCCCGCGATCAGTATCCCGGGGTAACCGATCATAATCAAAACCTTCATCAGCCATCTCAATTTATCCTGGCTGAAAAGCCTCCTCTGGAGAATACCATCCAAAAAAATAACCTGTATCAGTTTAACGATCTTTGCGCTAAACAGGGTTGAAAAGACGCCTCTCACAAGAGCCCACGCATCCCATTGCCCTCGCCAGTAAAGGAATAATCTCAAGGCGAGGCCAGTGAAAAAGATGATCGCGCCCACCATAAAAAAGATCACAAAAAGCGGATGGCTAATCCCCATATACCTCTTCTCCTCGGCAGTTAGCTCATGTGCCTATCACGATGGTCTTAGGCATCGGCCTTGAACCATGTCTCAAAAGTTACGAAGCGGCCATTCCTACCCAGTATTAAGTAGGGAGTAAACACCAGCCGGAATCCAGCTCAGAAATGCTGGATTCTCCCGTATCAAGTACGGGGCAGTCTAAGTCAAGCGCTGAATGACACTCAAAGCAAATGCGTTTTTGGCACAATACACTAACAATATTATTTAAATTTGGAAAGGAAATCTTTGCTTTAATGTTAGCTGTCATTTTATCACCATTATTTTAACACCTATATTCAACTCTATCCATTAGGATTGCATAAAGGAAAGAATATCTTGTTTCTACCCCTTGATGTTCCAAAATGAGCCACTCGCGCACGTATTAAGATTTTGGTCTCCCCCTTGTTCGATCTTGTGTTCCGTGTTATTTTTTACTGAAATACCACGAAGATATGAACCCATCCACTCTGAAAGCTATCTTTGCCTCCATGGAACAGGGGGTTGTTTTTATTGATGACCAAAATCGGATCGCCTACTGCAATCCGGCGGCAGAGAGGATTCGAAACATTAGGATGAATGAAGTACTGGGCCAATCCGTCTTAAACTACCATTCCCAAAAGGCCCATCCAAAGGTCATGCAAATTATCGAAGACTTAAGGGCCGGGAAAGCAAAAGGACATCGCCGGATGAATATTCGGATGGTGGAGGGGAAATTCTACGACAATACCTATACGGCCGTCTGGGGCTCAAAAAACAAATATCTGGGCACCCTCGTCGTCAGCAAAGAAATCACACAGCGAAAGAAAACGGAGAAAGAACTCAAAGAGACACTGAAAAAACTGAAGGCCGCTAATGAAGAACTGAGACGGCTCGATCAAATGAAGGACGACTTCCTCTCTAACGTCAGCCATGAGCTGAAAACACCGATGATCTCAGTGATGGGCTATATCGGAATGCTGCTCAAAGAAAAGGCTGGTGCGTTGACTGAACAGCAGAAAAAGTTCTTGGAGACATCCTACAAAAACCTACGAAAGCTTGAAAAAAACATAGACGACCTTTTGGATTTGGCTGAAATCGGGATACCAGAACAATCTTGGATATTCGAGCCGATCGATCTCGTCAAGGTCATCCAATTTTCATGCTCCACCGTCGAGCCCTTGGCTGAGGAACATCAAATCAAAGTGGAAATTCAACTCCCCCCGGAACCGGTAAAGATCTCCGGGGTTGAGGAAAAACTGAACCAACTTTTCGATAATCTTCTCACCAATGCTATCAAATATAACCGTCAGGGAGGGAAGATCTGTGTGAGCCTTGATCACGATCCTGAATTTATCTTCACCCGCATTGCGGATACGGGGGTTGGAATCTCCTACCAATCACTGAAGGAAGTGTTTACTCGCCATTTCCAGGAAAAAACAAAACCTCTTGGAAAGGCCAAGGGGTTAGGGATTGGGCTGTCCCTCGTTCAGGAAATTGTTAAACTCCATCGGGGAGATATCCAGATCGAAAGCGAGTTGGGCATGGGAACCACCTTTACAGTAAGGCTGCCTAAGCATCATTAAAACAAGTTCGGACTGATCCGTTCTTAGTTCGAAGTTCTAAGTCCAGAGAAAATTAAACTCTCCGAACGCCGAACTCCCTACTCCGAACTGGCCGGCAAGTGCCCCACAAGCTCCGCCTTGTAGGCGGGATCAAGGGGCGCAATTAAAACGATATTTCCTTTGCTCGCTTTCCGCTCGCCACTACGTGCCCGGGAAGCCCCGGCCTGTGGCCGGGGAGCTTCACTGTTCATTTTTTCTCTCCTCCTATTTTTCCTAAATCAATCAGGGGAATTCCTCCTCCAGAAACCTGCGGCAAGATCCCATTCCATTTCTCAATGCTTTTATACTGAACCAGGATGGGACTGATTGAACGGGAGAGAGCATCACTGGCCTTGGCCTGTCCCTGAGCGACGACCAGGATCGATTCAGCCTCTCCTTTAGCGGTGACAACCTTTTGTTGGGCCTCGATCTCCCGCTGAGCCAGAATCTGTCTCCGTCCCTAAACGATTTATGTCAAAATGGAAACATTTGCAATTTATCTCTCCCTCAAGCGATAGAAGGATGAGGCATATCCATGCTCGAGTCTCGCCACCCCTGTTTGAATGGCTGCCTCCCTCACATTATTCGAGACCTGTTCTGGGACCTTTCGATTTAAGACGCTTGGAATGATGTAGTCCTCGCTTAGTTCCTCCTCAGAGATCATGTACGCAATGGCATTGGCTGCAGCGAACAACATCTGATCATTGATCTCTCTTGCTTGACAGTCCAAAACTCCCCGAAAAAGACCAGGAAAACAGAGGACATTATTGATCTGATTGGGATAATCTGAGCGTCCTGTGGCAATAATCCTCGCTGATCGGCCTACTTCCTCAGGCATGATCTCAGGATCGGGATTCGCCATGGCGAAGACAATCGGATTTTTTGCCATTTTCTTGATATCGTTCACATGAATGACGCCAGGTTGAGAAAGGCCAATAAAAAGATCTGCACCCTTTAGGGCCTTTGATATGGGCCCACGAATCCTCTCTGGGTTTGTATTTTCTGCGATGAGTGTCTTTATTGGGTTCATGTTTTCCTTTCGACCTTTATAGAGAATACCACTTCGGTCGCACCCAATAATTTGCTTCACTCCTGCAGAAAGGAGAAGTCGTATGGAAGCAATTCCGGCGGCGCCCAGACCGCTGAACACCACTCGGATATTTTCCAATCTCTTGTTAACAACCTTCAAGGCATTGATCAATCCTGCCAAAATCACTACGGCTGTTCCATGTTGATCATCATGAAAGACAGGAATATCCAATTCATTTCTCAATCGTCTTTCGATCTCAAAACAACGGGGAGCAGAGATATCCTCCAGATTCACTCCACCAAATCCAGGGGATATAGATTTAATCACTGTGACAATTTGTTTCGGATCTTTAGTTTTTAAACAGATGGGAAAGGCATCCACGCCGCCGAATTCCTTGAAGAGCATCGCCTTCCCTTCCATCACCGGCATCGCCGCCGCCGGCCCGATGTCGCCGAGGCCGAGCACCGCCGTGCCATCGGACACGACGGCCACCGTGTTCTTCTTGATGGTCAGCTTGAAGGCCATGTCCGGTTCGCGGTGAATCGCCATGCAC
>JBAVGF010000276.1:0-11863 GCA_049684675.1 Thermodesulfobacteriota bacterium
TTATCTGGGAGAAGATGGCCCATGGAGGAGGTTCTTTCCAGGCCTCCTGCGGAGCTCACACCGGAATCGGTTCTCTTCCACTTGTATTCTTCGGCACTAAGGACCAGAAGAAACGTTATCTACCCAAGATGGCCACAGGAGAGTACATCGGTGCCTATGCCCTGACGGAGCCTGAAGCCGGTACAGATGCCATGAACGCCAAGAGCACAGCCGTTCTAAGCCCTGATGGAAAATATTACATCCTGAACGGCCAGAAACAATTCATCACCAATGCCGGAATTGCAGATACCTTCGTCACCTTTGCTAAGGTGGACGGGAAATTTACCTCCTTCATTGTCGAGAAGGCATTCGAAGGGGTCTCGCTGGACGAGGAAGAGAACAAGATGGGGATGAAAGGTTCCTCGACACGAGCTGTGATCTACACGGATGTCAAGGTTCCTGTGGGGAATCTTATCGGCGAGGTCGGAAGGGGCCACATCGTGGCTTTAAACGTCCTGAATATGGCGCGTTTCCAGTTGGGTGCAGGCTGTCTGGGAGGAGCGAAGGCAGGCCTTCAAGAAGCGGTCAAGTATGCGAAACAGAGGGTTCAGTTCGGCAAGCCGATTGCCGAATTTGGTTTGATCAAACATAAGATTGGAGAGATGGCGATTCGAACGTTTATCATGGATAGCATGGTTTATCGAACAGGAGGTCTGACCGATCTGATCCTCAAGCGTATTGACCGCCATGCTGAAGACGTTGGGATTCAGATGGCAAAAGGAATTGAGGAGTATAGCATTGAAGACTCAATCAATAAGGTCTTTTGTTCAGAGAATGCGGGCTATGTTGTCGATGAGGCCGTTCAGATCCACGGAGGGTACGGATATATTCACGAGTATCCTGTTGAGCGGGGTTACCGGGACGAGCGGATTAACCGGATCTGGGAAGGGACCAATGAGACCAATCGCCTGACCATCGTGGACATGTTGACCAAGCGGGCCATAAAAAATCGCCTACCCGTGCTGGATGCGGCGCAGAAGGTGGCGAATGAGCTCCCCTCCCTGAAGCCGAAAGTGCAAACGGATGATGGGAAGTTGAGCATGCAAAAGGAAATGGTGGAGATCTCAAAAAAGATTGCCCTTCTGGTCACGGGAGCAGCGGTTCAGAAGTATATGATGGCGTTGGCGGAAGAGCAGGAGATCATGGGATTGATCAGCGATATTGCGATTCAGGTCTTTGCCATGGAAAGCGGCTTGCTTCGGGCATTGAAGTCAATGGAAAAATCTGGAGATGAGAAAGCCCAGCTTCAGAAGACCATGGTAAAGGTTTTTGTCAATGACGCCTTTGACCGGGTAATCAGTTTCGCAAGGCAGGCATTTTCTGCCATTGCCGAGGGGGAAACGCTTAAGGCGCAATTATCCGCCCTCGGAAAAATCAGTCAATACACCCCTGTGAATACGGTCGTCTTGAGGCGGGAAGTCGCAAATTACACGATTAAGATTGGAAGGTATCCATTTTAGTGTGATGCAGCATGGCCGGCCCATAATGGGCTGGCCATGCTAACCCCGCGAAGCACGAGGACTCCTCTAAGATCGAGCCCCCCAATCGTTTATGTCCTAACGCACTGTTTCTAACACTTTTTTACAAACAGTACTCGTAGGACTGTCATTCCCGCCCCGCATCAAGTACGGGGTAAACTCCAGCGGGAATCCAGGTTGAAAAGTGTGGACTCCCCCGTGTCAAGCACGGGGCAGGCTTATCGAGTCCGGAATGACAACATTGTTGAGTCATTGCTGAGCCAATGCAGTTGAAGACGGTTTCAATGCCCCGGATCGTAGGGAGTGCTTTGAGGAGTGAACAGGCAGGATTCCAATTAGAGGCGGTTGTGTATCAATAAGAAAACACCTGAAGGAAGAACGGGCTACAGCCCCAGGTACGTTTTACGAACCACCTCGTTTTGAAGCAATTGTTCGCCGGTTCCTTGGGCGATAATTTTTCCGGAGGAGAGGACATAGTTGCGGGAAGTCATTTTGAAGACCGTGCTCACATCCTGCTCAACGAGCAAGACGGTGATACCTAACTTGCTGATGTCTCCGATCTTCTGAAATACCTCTGCTCGTAAAATGGGGGCCAGTCCCGTCGAGGGCTCATCAATGCACAACAGTTTGGGCTTAGACATCAGTGCCCTGCCGACGGCGAGCATTTGCTGTTCCCCGCCGGACAGCGTTCCGGAGATCTGTTTTATTCGATTCTGTAGCACGGGAAACAGTTGATAGACCTTACCTAAGTTATTCCGAACTTCATCTTTGTCCTTCAAGAGGTAAGATCCGACCATGAGATTATCGATCACCGTCATCTCTCGGAACGGCCTTCGTCTCTCCGGACAAAGGATCAGACCACGCTTAACGATTTCATGGGCAGGTACCTGTTCGATTCGCTCTCCATCAAATGTTACCGTACCCTCCAGCTTAACTTCGCCGTGGGTTGACCTGCGAGTCAGCTCCCTCTCCCAGGCTACCAATCCGGTGATGGCTCTTAGCAGGGTCGATTTGCCAGCCCCATTGGGACCCACGAGGCTGACCAGTTCACCTGTATCTACCCGCATGCTTAAATTGTTAATGAGCATGGCCTTGTCATACCAAACCGATAGATTGGCAACTTCAAGCAGCACGTCTAAATACCTCCTCCGCCGAGATAGGCCTCAACCACCTGAGGATTTTTGATGATTTCATCGGGCGGTCCGTCGGCAATGAGGGTTCCGAAATTCAAGACGATAATACGATCCACGATCTTCATCAGCCATTGAAGCTGATGCTCGACGATGATCATGGCGGGTCCTTCACTGTGCAACCGGCCGAAACGGCCACCCTTGTGCAGACGCCTGATGGATTTGGCCATGAGCTCAGTCTCTGCAGGGCTCAGCCCCCCGAAAGGCTCATCCAAAAGTAGCAACTCGGGCTCCGTGGCCACGGCCCGCGCCACTTCCAGTCTTTTCAGGTCACCCTGTGAAAGCGTAGAGGCCTTTTCCCGCGCCATGTCTGAAATACCTGCGAATTCCAGGGCATCCATCGCCTTTGACTCCAACCGCTTGACCCATTCTCCCCTCTTCATGGCACGTGGGCACATGCAGGAAACCATGACGTTGGCGATGATAGGGAGCCGCCGGAAGGGCCTCATGTTCTGGAAGGTGCAGGCGATACCCATATTGACGATGCTCCAGGTCTTGCGGCCTGCAATTTCCTTTCCCATGAAACGGACGCTTCCGGTATCCGGTTTCAGAATGCCGGTGATCAGCCGCAGCAGTGTGGTCTTGCCAGCGCCGTTGGGACCGATCAGGCCCAGGATCTGATCCCTTTCCATGGAAAAGCTGACGTCCTTGACTGCCTGAAGACCGCCGAAGTTTTTGGTCAGCCCTTGGATTTTGAGGAAAGACTGGTTCATATCAGCCCTCATTCATTCTCTTCTCTCAACTCCCTGCGCGAAACCTTTCCCACATCCGTCTTCGGGAGCTCACCCCTGAATTCAATAATCTTGGGAACTTTGTAGTGGGCGAGATTCTGTTTACAAAACTCAATAATCTCCTCTTCAGAGATCTTACCCCTGGCTTCGCTTTCCAGGACCACATACGCTTTGATGAGATTACCCACCTTTGGGTCGGGCACTCCCACGACGCCAGCGGCCTTGATTTGAGGATGCTGGTAAAGGACCTCTTCGACATGTCTGGCGAAGACCGAATATCCCTTGTACTTAATGAGATCCCGTTTGCGGTCAAAGAAGTGGAAATAACCTTCCTCATCCATGCTGACAATATCTCCGGTTCTCAGCCATTTTTCTCCGTCGATATCAATCAATGACTGGCGGGTTTCCTCCTCCCTTTTCCAATAGGCCTGCATGATGTTCGGCCCGTTCAGAATCATTTCTCCCACTTCACCGACCGGCAAGAAATCCGTACCTTCGTATTCAACAATAGCGGCCTTCATGCCGGGTATGGGCACTCCGAAAGAACCCCTTTTCTGCCTGAGATGAGGGTTGCCATGGCTAAAGCCAGTGGTCTCCGTCATCCCATACCCCTCATAAATCGGGGCCCCGGTTCTTTTCTCCCATGCTTCAACGGTCGAATCATGAAGGGTATCCGCACCACAGGCGATCAACTTAAGCTTCTTCCAGTTGACCCTGTCTGTCTTTTCATATTCCTTGAGGTATTCGAACATGGTGGGAACACCATTAAATGTGGATGCCTTATATCTTTCCATGCCTGATAGGATGTCATCGATGTCGGGTGTGGTAAGGAGAACCATGGTGTAGCCCCGACAAAGACTATTGAGCATCACCACCACCTGACCATAGATATGGAAAAAGGGCAAAAAGGCCATGACCAACTCTTTGCCTTCTTCAAGTATGGGCCAGAACGCTTTTGCCTGGGCCTGTAACGCCACCATATTGAAGTGGTTAAGGACAGCCGCCTTGGGAAGACCCGTGGTACCCCCGGTATAGGGAAGGATGGCAATGTCTTTTTTCGGGTCGATGGTTACCTGGGGAGGTTGAGGCGGATACTTCTTGAGGAGCTCCTGAAAATCAAGGAGCCCGGCCTGAGCTCTGTGCTCCGGGGTGGGAACCTGCAGTTCCGCATAGTCCTTTCCCAGCATCCCCTTACCCAAAACCTTCTTGAGCGTGGGCAAATATTCAAGGATACTAGTGAGGATCACATTCTTCAAGGCAACGCCTGTCTTCTCCACATTATCGTAAAGGATGTCCTGACAGACCATCGCCGTCGCGTCGCTGTCCTGGAGCTGATGTTTTATTTCATGGCTGGTGTAAACGGGGCTGATCGGAGTGACTTTGGCACCGATTCTCAAGGCCGCGAAGTAGGCGATGACATACTGCGGACAATTCAACAGGTAGAGGGCGACCGTGTCCCCTTTCTTTACTCCTAAATCGGCAAGGGCTGTAGCAAAACGGTCGACCAGTTCTTTCAGTTTTGTATAGCTGATCTCTTTCCCGTAGAAGATTAATACGGTCTTCTTGCCGTATTTCTCTGCTACCTGATTAAAGAGGTCGGGAACGGATACGTTGGGTATGTCCACGGTCTCAGGGACTCCCTCGGGATAGTACTTCAACCAGGGTTTCGAAGCGTAGATTTCTTTTGCGTTCATTTCCTTGTCCTCACTTTTTTCTTATTTTAGTCCAACGGTGCCGTACACACGCGGCATGTATGGCGCGTGGCGACATTCCTGATTTTGCACCGGGGACACTCCTTTTCTATCTTGTCCCGCAGCCAATGAAAAAGCCCATCCGGCATGTACAGAAGAATCAGCAGCACGACACCTGCGAACAGCAATGTTCGGTAGTCTTGCACGATGCGGAGAAACTCCAGCAAGGGAAAAAGAATGAATACCGCCCCGACCGGACCATAGATGGTCACAATCCCGCCGAAGATAGCCCATATGACCACCGTAAAGGACAAGGACACTTCGAGGGTTGAAGGGCCTGCGATCCTCATAAAATGTGCATAGAGCCCCCCGGATATCCCGGCAAAAAAACCACTGAGGCTAAAGGCCAAAAGTTTATAACGTGTCGTGTTGATGCCGGCGGCCCTGACAGCCACTTCATCCTCCCGGATCGCATGGAAAATAATGCCGATATTGGAGTCGGTTATCTTCCACATGATGGTGCACAGGCCAAGCATCAGCACGACTACGGTGTAGTAATCAGTGACCCGAGACTGGGTCAGCCGAGCGATCCCTGAAATCCCCAACTCCCCGCCGGTGAAGTCAGGAAAGGCAAAAACGAGGCCCATGAGGACGATGGGGAAGGCAAGGGTGGTCAGGGCCAGATACGTGCCTCTGAGTCTGAGGCAGGGTATCCCTATGATAAGACCTGATAGCACTGCAGCCAACGCACCCAGAGGGACACTGCCCCATGGAGGGATATTCGCACGTAGATTAAGCAACGCTGCGCCGTAGGCCCCCACTCCAAAAAACAGGGCATGCCCGAAGTTCATTTGACCGGTAAAGCCCGAAAACAGATCCCAGCTCGCAGCCAGTATGGCAAAGATACTGGTGAGAATGAAGATGCGCAGGAGGTAGGGATCTCTGGTATACAGTGGCAGGAGGAGCAGAAAGAGAAAAAAGAGGACGACAACGACACGGGACGGGAGAACGAGCACTTCGTTTCTGACTACGGTAAACAGTTTTCTAAAATAAAACAGAATCAGGTCCATGTCTACCCCGTTAGAAAACCCGGCTGCTTAGCGGAGATGAAAATAACATTCCTTCTAAAGCAAATTGCACCGGGTTTAAAGCCCGTGTGAATCCTCCCGTTAGAAGGGCCAAAGGTCTTCTAACGGGGTCTACCTTTCTTCCTCGAAGGACACACCAAAGAGACCTTCCGGCCGTATGAGCAATACCAGGATCATGATGGAGAGGGCCACAGGACCCTTCAGATAGGCGCCCATGGGAGCCAGAAAGACCACCAATGCTTCTGCAAACCCCAGGATGTATGCTCCCATGAAGCTGCCCTTGAGACTGCCCAGCCCGCCTAATACGACGACTGCCATCATCATAATCAGCGGGCCCATCCACATGGTTGGTTCAAGTATGGTGAGGGGTACGACGACGGCGCCTGTGAAGGCGGCTAACCCAACGGAGAGGCCCATGGTGATCATGGCCACCCGGGCCTCGTTGATCCCCATGAGGTTGGCCACCTCTCTGTCTTGAGCCGTGGAACGGATGGCCAAGCCCAGGTTGGTCCTCATGAGAAAAACCCAAAGCGCCGCCATAACGAGCAAGGCCGCGCAGAAGGTCAGGAGTTGTTGATAAAAGACCTTTACCCCCAAGAGGGTAAAATATCCCCGGATGAGTGCGGGGACACTCAAGTAGGTGCCCGTGAATATCAGAGACATAATTTCCTGAAAGATCATAGCCAGGGCGATGGTCGCTATCAGCACGGCACCTTCATGCTCTCGGATAGGGTTGATAAGGGCTTTATAGGAGATCATGCCCAGCAGGGTGACCAGAACGATTGCTACAAGCATACCCCAAACGGCATGGAGGCCCATCTTTTGGGTAGCGATATAGATACAGTAGGCGGCCAGCATGTAGAAGGCGGTGTGAGCGATGTTGACGATGCGGGCTACGCCGAAGATAAGGGAAAACCCAATAGCGAGAAGGGCAAATGTACTCCCATTGATGAGGCCGCCTATGATAATGTCTATCACGAGAGCCATGATTACCTCAATGTTTAGAAAATAACGTACCCATACCTGCACGCCGAAGTGCCTGCTTTCGCCGAAGCGTTAGCGCAGTCAGGCGTTAAGGCACGCAGGCCTATCCGTTCAACGTGTCCGCCATCCCGCCCCCTTCGAGGTTCAGAGAGCAGGGGGGCCGAACGATAGACGATTCTTTATTTCTTATACTTCTCGATGACCCAGGGCGGTAGCTTTATAGGAACGATTCCCTTGTATGTGACCTCAGGTGCCTCTGGAGTTGCCTTCCACTTGTTGGGCCAGACACCCACTAACTTCCCATCCTGCCACTGAGTAGCAAGGCCGGTCAGGAACCCCGGTCCAAATGTTAGGTCATGGAGGGGTCGGCCTTCGGCATCCTTCATATATTTTACTGTGCCGGAAGGGACCTTGTACACCCGCTCCTCCAGGATGGACACAATCTTGTCAGGATCGAGTGTGCCGGCCTGCTCAATGGTCGGCGCAAGCCCGTAGATGATAGCAGTGTAGGTATCCGAGGTGTAGGTCGGCGTCTCGCCGAATCTTTTAACATATGTTTCTACAAACGGCTTTTCCAATTCGTTTCTCTCAACACCCCGTGCATAGGTATTCGAAGTAATAACATAGTTGCCCGTTCCCTGGGTGGCCTGCCAGAAGCCATCCTTCTGAGCCTCCACATTGATGCCAACCTGAACAGCCGGAATCTTAAGCTCGCCTGCCTGTCTAGCAAACGGAATCCCCACCGAGGAGGAAAAGATCGTAAAAAGGATATGGGCGCCTGAACGCTGTATGGCGGACAGCTCGGCTGTGACATCCGTGGCCACCGGAGACGGCCTCCAAACGCCTGCCACCTCCATACCCATCTTAGGGATAGCGCCCTCGGCCGCTGGGATCATCGGATCCGCCCACATGGCCTTTTCCACGACGATAGCGACTTTTAATTGGGGTATGTTTAACGATTGTTTCAATACAGCTGCGACGGTGCCCAGATGGATGAAGGCCGCTCGAACAAGGTATGTGGAATTGTAAGGGGTGCCCCGGAACCAGTACTTGTACGTGTTGTAGTTCTTGGCCACCCGGTCGCAAAGCTCGTTGTGGGCAGCCCCGCAGCCGATAAAGATCCTTTTGTGCTCCATGGCAATGTCCTGCATCGCAAGAACCCCCTCGGTCCGGAAACCGCCAACAACGAAGTTGACCTTGTCCTTTGTGATCAGCCGCTCCATGGCATTGGTGGCGTCCGTGATGCTGAGGAACTCATTGGAGTCTGCCTGAATGAGCGTGATTTTCATCTTCTTGCCGCCAACCTGAACGCCTCCTTTGGCGTTAATCTCCTCAGCGGCCATGACTGCCCCGTTCCACTGACCTATTCCCTGCACAAACTTCATCGGACCGATCACGCCGATCCTAATCTCCTGTCCAAAGGCAGTTGCCCAGGACGACACCGCGAATAAGAAGACCATTGCCAATACGAAAATTCCTTTGTTAAACCTATCCATCTAAAAAAACCTCCCTTCTTTTTCTGGTCTTTTTTATTATTTTATGAAAGGTTTGTCAATAGTTTTTTGAATCTTTTCTTCAAGGCCTCTTTGGCAAACGGATTCGGCTGTCGCTATTAAGCGTGAGGGTTAGGTCAGGGAAGAAATTCCCGAACTGCCTCTCTTCCCCTGTCAAAGGCATTCATGTTCAGATGTAACTTGTGGGAAGGGAGCATCTCCTGGATAGCGTTTTGGAATCCCTCCCGGTGCAAAGGAAGAAGGTCCAGGGCCGAAAGAGCTCCGAGCATCACGATGTTGGAAAAGATGGGATCGCCCAGTTCCAAACCTATCTCCGTGGCGTTGAGCGTCCAGACGCCACGACTCAATCTCTGAATCTTCTTCAGCACAACAGATAATTCCGGGTAAGCGGCGCTGCCGGCGATGACATCGATGGGGTAAATGGGGCGGGTATTGATGAGCATCATCACTCCGGGGTTTCCGTAGTTTGCCAGAACCCTTAATGCCTCAACGGGCTCCAGCCCTATAACAAGGTCGCACTTACCCTCAGGAATGAGGGGAGAGAATTGGCCTCTTCGGGAAACCCGTATATGACTCATCACCGAGCCCCCTCTTTGAGAAGCTCCGTAGGTTTCGCCGATGGTGATGATATAACCTTGCTGGACAAGCATTTGGCCAAGAATCTGAGAAGCCAGCACATTGCCCTGCCCGCCTACTCCAGTGATGATGATGTTCCAAGGGTCTTTCTGAAGGGCCACTTAGACGGTCTCCTTTAAGATGGCTGATTGTGGGCAAATATCTGCGCAGACACCACATCCGGTGCAGATGGCCTCATCGATCCGTGCCTTTCCAGTGACCGGATCCCAGACCAACCCAGGGCACATGAAGATCCGCGTGCATCGACGGTTACACCCGCACTCTTGGCCAATGCACCGCTCTTGATTCACACGAACCTTGTATAAGAGCTTCTGCCGTTTGGCCCGAACCAGCGCACACTCCTGTCTCAAGATGAGAACTTTGATACCTTCTCGATCTTGAAGAAGCTCGTATATGGTTTCAGTGGTGTCCTGTACATCAAACGGGTTCTTCATCTCCACTTGGGCTCCCACGGCCTTGCAGAGGGCCTCAATATCCACGACCGGAGCTTCTGGACCCATCGCTGTTCGGCCTGTCCCTGGATGGGGCTGGAACCCGGTCATGGCTGTGGCGCTATTGTCCAGGATGAGCATTAGAAAATTGGATTGGTTATATCGAGCGTTCACAAGGGCTGGGATGGCTGCATGATAAAATGTAGAGTCGCCGCAGACGGTTAACACAGGCTGATCGAGACCAAATTTCTCAAGATGCCCGAACCCGTTGGCCAGCCCGGCGCCAGATCCCATGGCGTGAACTGTCTTAACCTGTTCAAAACCCGCTGGCCGGGCTCCCAAGGCGTAGCATCCGATGTCGCCGAGCACGATTCCATCCCGGCCATCCATTGCCAAGGCGTCCTTGACAGCCCAATAGGTCGCGCGGTGGGGGCAACCGGCGCAAAAACCCAATACCCTCGTAGGGGCGAAGAGAGAAGCTGCTTCCGCAGCTTCTTGGGCATATTGCAAGGATCGGGGCTCATAGGACACCTCGAGAACCTGCTGGATTGCTCTGGTGACGATATCGGGGTTGATCTCGCCGATATCCGGCAGATTCCCCGAGGCTTTACCCAAAAAGGTCTTCGCTCCCAGCTCGGCAGCCCTCTCAGCGCACAACACTTTGATATTATTTTCCAGAAAGGGATCCACCTCCTCGACGAAAAGGATGCGGTTCGCCTTCCTCAGGTGCTCCATAAGAAAAGATTTCGGGAGTGGCCAGGTGGTCCCGAGCTTCACGATCCCCACCCGGTTCTCCACGCCCATATTCGCGAGTGCCTCCAACACATATAGCCATCCTGGTCCGCAGGTGACCACCAGGAGTTCCGGGCTTTCTGGGCCTCGGTAGACGTTGAAGGCAGATTCTTCGAAGCGATCCTGGCATTTTTTGATTTTGTCGTGGAGGACTTTGTGGGTCAACATGATAGGCAGTGTAAGGATTGGACGAGACGTATCAAATCGGGGGCGGCGTCGATTCTTCAGAATATGACCGAGCTCCACGTTGCCCCTTGCGTGGGAAAGACGAGTTACGCTTCGGATCAGACAGGGGAGCCCCAGTTCTTCGGATAGATCGAAGGCCCATCGGGTCATCTCCAGGGCTTCTTTAGGAGTGGAAGGCTCCAAGAGAGGAAGGTCGCCCATCTTGGCATAAAGTCGGGAGTCTTCCTCATTGCTTGACGAGAGGGCTGAGGGATCATCACAGACCACGACCACCAGTCCCCCCTTGCTCCCCGAGAGGTTTAGGTTGAGGAGGAAGTCTGAAGCCACATTGAGTCCGTTCTGCTTCATTGCCGTCAAGCCCCTGAGCCCGGCAAACGAGGCAGCGGTTGCCACCTCTAAAGCCACTTTCTCGTTGACGGACCACTCCACATAAACTCCCAATTCTTCCGCAACTTGAGACAGGGAGCCTATGATCTCAGAAGAAGGATTCCCAGGGTACGCTGCGCAGACCTGAACTCCGGCCTCAATGGCCCCTCTCGCGATGGCTTCGTTCCCCATAAAAAGCGTCTTTTTTCCGGGTGAATCTTGGGAGAGAACGCTCATGACCCAGCCTCTTTAGCTTCTGAAAGGATTCGTCCGATCAATTCATGGGAAAGGATGATATAGCCATCCTCCAACTCTCCACGTTCCTTCAATTTTAAAAGGGCCCTTTGTTTCTTCAACAGGGAGGCTTCTTTTAAGTGCCTGAAATTTTCTTCCGGTAAGGGCTGACTCTCTACTATTCCTGCGGCCTCGGCCCGGCTCAGTATCTCCTCCCCTAAATCGGATCGGGTGATCACAGTGTTCCATCCCTGAATCCCCTCTACCGTTCCCACGGATAGGTCCGACAACTCGGAAGTCATATCGAGGCAGATCCCGCATGTCGTTCGAATAAAGGGCCGAATCTCGTCTATTGGGACATTCCAGGTATGATCATCGTCTGTGATCACCTTCAGGAGCCTCTCGGGGGGTGGAGTGATATCCAGCTTCCGAATCCGGGCGCCATTGACCCGGTTCTTGAGGTACTTCATAAACGGTTCGTAGGTCAAGGCCCATGTGCAGAA
>JBAVGF010000277.1:0-1939 GCA_049684675.1 Thermodesulfobacteriota bacterium
GAAATTTTTATGAAAGTTTCGGTCGTTATCCCTGTCTATAATGAAATCAATACCATCGGCGAGGTTCTCTCCAGG
This sequence comes from Thermodesulfobacteriota bacterium, assembly GCA_049684675.1. Classification (GTDB taxonomy): domain Bacteria; phylum Desulfobacterota; class BSN033; order BSN033; family UBA1163; genus UBA1163. Next base: position 76 of record JBAVGF010000277.1, read on the forward strand.
GTTCTCGAGGTTGATCTTCCCAAAGAAGTAATTGTGGTCGATGATTTTTCCACAGACGGGACAAGGGAGTTCTTAAAAGGGTGGGAAACAGAGAGGAGGAAAGAATCGAAGGACGAGGTGCGCATCTGCTATCAGCCCCGAAATATGGGCAAGGGGGCGGCGTTACGCTCCGGATTCAAGGAAGCCGCGGGCGAGATCGTCATCATCCAAGATGCCGATTTGGAGTACCATCCCCGGGAATATCCTAAACTGATTGAACCGATTCTCGACGGAACAGCCGATGTGGTCTACGGGTCTCGATTCCTCGGCGCCCCAAGGCGTGTGTTGATGTTCCGGCATACTCTGGGCAACAAGCTCCTGACTTTCTTCTCCAACCTCTGCACAGACCTAAACCTCACGGATATGGAGACAGGTTATAAAGTCTTCAAGAAGGAGGTGCTGGAGCATCTTCATTTGAGGTCAAATCGGTTTGGCTTTGAGCCTGAGGTGACAGCTAAAATTGCCAAGATGAATTACCGAATCTATGAAATCCCCATTTCCTACAGCGGCCGAGATTATTGGGAAGGAAAGAAGATCAAATGGATGGACGGGTTGAAAGCGATCTTTTCCATCTTGAGGTATAATTTTTTTGATAGAGAGACCGAGGATATCGTTTACCAGACGCTCCAGAACATGAAGAGACTCCATCGTTATAATCGGTGGATTTTCTCAAAATTCCGACCCTTCCTGGGCAGGAGAGTTTTGGAAATCGGCTCCGGGACGGGTAATATCACGAAGTTTCTTTTGGATCGAGATCTCGTCATCGCGACCGATGTGGAGGCGAAATACCTGACCCTTTTGAAGAATACTTTTGCAAAGTATAAGAAATTTATGGTCGAGCGCCTCTATATACCCGGGGCAGAGATAGAACGCTACCGATCCTATCATATTGATTCGGTCATCTGCTTCAACGTACTGGAACATATTGAACAGGATGAGACAGCACTAAGAAATATCTTCGACCTTTTGGAACCGGGTGGGCGCTTCCTCCTCCTGGTCCCCTCTCATCCATGGCTTTATGGAAGCCTGGATCAACATTTACGCCATCGCAGGCGATACGGAAAGAAGGAATTGAAAAATAAATTGGAAGCCCAGGGGTTTAGAGTAATTTATTTGAAATACTTCAATCGGATTGGAATTTTCGGATGGTTCCTAAACGGCAAAATACTCAGGAGAAAAGAGCTTCCCTCCTTTCAACTGACAATTTATAATCTCTTTGTCCCCCTGCTCAAATTGGAAAAATTCTTTCCCCTTCCGTTCGGCACCTCCCTCCTTGCTGTGGCTGAAAAATCAGCCTGACTGAAAAATCAGAATGATGGATACGATTGAACATTTTTCAGATTTTCTAAGAAAGATCGGGGCTCCGAATTTTTTAGCCATCGGCATCGTTATCATTGTTACATGGCTTCTGATCTCAGGTTTCGTCAAAGGGTTAAAAAGACGAAGGCGGAATAACGAGCCTCAAAATCATGATGAGCCTACTGGTGAAGAATGATCCTTCAATAAGGATGCATACCTCCGTTTATCTAAATCCCAATATCCAAATCCCAAACCCCAAATAAGTGCCACTAACCAATGACCGAATAGTAAATGGGCTAAATAGTCACTCCTCATGCCAACAGAAGCTGTTTTTCGGTCATTGGAATTCGGGGCTTATTTGGTTATGGGTGCTTGTAATTTGGAATTTATCTTTTGAACATCCTCCAAGAGAGGAAAAAGGAGACGGCCAGGGCGATCAACATCCCTGACATTGAGAAGAAGAAGAAAAGGAGGATGAGCCTCTCCTTCATCAAAGCATACTTACTCTCCAACATCCCCACGTAGA
>JBAVGF010000278.1:0-4476 GCA_049684675.1 Thermodesulfobacteriota bacterium
CGTCACCACTCAGCGAGAAAAAGGAGTCCGAAAATAGAAAGGCCCTGCCTCAGTCCTGAGGATAGGGCCTTTCATTCTTTATTCCCCCTCTGCGCCTGCCGGCAAGGCGGGGTCGGCAAACGTCAAATAAATAAGTCACTATGTTTCGAGGACGAAGATGATTTCCAACCTAATCCGGTATTCGATAATCTTAGAATTTTCCACTGCCACCCGCATTTCAACAACACGCATTCCGGTGATACCCCTTAAGGTCTTTGTCGCCCTTGCGAAGCCGACCTTAATGGCCTCCTCAAAACCCTTTTGAGAACCTGCAATGATTTCGGTAACCCTCGCGACTCTGGGTTCTGTCATTCTTATCACCTCCTTTTCTTAAAATGGGCATTAATAATTGAAGTTTATACGAGAAACTTGGAGAATGTCAATGAGAAAAATGTTGATAAATTCAAGAATTGTGTTATAAGTTAAAATTTAGTAATATTTTCATAACTTACGTTATGTTTGAAGGAATGACAAATGAGGGGATGAATGGCTCCTCGACGTATTGAAAACCGCGGTTTCATCGATCAATTTATCCATTATCTATCTATAGAGAAAAATGCTTCACCTCACACCTGCCGATGTTATCGGAGGGATTTAGAAGGGTTTGAGGATTTTTTGAAGAATTCGGGGATGTATGTTAGTTCCACGGGAAAGGTAGAGATGGGAAAAGTGGATCGGATGGCCATTCGAAAGTATTTGAGCTTCCTCCACCGAAAAAATAAAAAGAGTTCAATTGCAAGGAAGATTTCCACGCTGCGCTCTTTTTTTAAGTATATGGTCAGGGAACAGGTGATTCCTTCTAATCCGGCCAAGGGCGTCTCGACTCCGAAGGTGGAGAAGACGCTCCCCACCACTCTCACTGTGGATGAAGCCTTCCGGTTGATGGAATCGCCCACAACCATTTCTGAAAAGCCTTCAGAAGGGTCAATGGAGAAGGGTTTAAGAGATCGAGCCATTTTAGAACTTCTTTATTCCAGCGGACTGCGTGTGAGTGAGTTGGTGGGATTGAATTCGAATCAGTTGGACCTCGATTTGGGCATCGTGAAGGTGATGGGAAAGGGAAGAAAAGAACGTATCGTTCCGGTCGGGGTGAAGGCAATAGAGGCACTGGAAGCTTATCTGGAAAAACGGGGAATGTTAGAGGGAGAGGAACCCATTTTTGTCAACTCCGTAGGAGGAAGATTAACGGCCCGCAGCGTGGGAAGACTGATGAAGAGGTATACGAGAGATTCGGGCATTTTCCGAAAAGTGAGCCCTCATAGCCTCCGCCACACGTTTGCCACGCATCTTTTAGATGCAGGGGCTGATATTCGAGAGATTCAGGAGATGTTAGGGCATTCAAGCCTCTCGACAACCCAAAGATATACACACGTCAGCATGGGGAAATTGATGGAGGTCTATGACAAAGCCCATCCGAGAAGTTTTAAGAACGTGAAGCGAGGTTCGTGATTCGTGAGCGTAGTCATCTTGCGAGTCACCATTCATAGGTCACCAACACCAAGGAAGCGGGGAGATTGATGAACAGGATGCATGGCACCACAGTCTTATCTGTTCGGCACAAAGGAAAGGTGGTCATGGCAGGGGACGGCCAGATTTCTCTTGAACACACCATCATGAAGCATACCGCCAGGAAGGTTCGAAGGATTTACCATGATAAGGTTCTCGCCGGTTTTGCAGGGGCCACGGCGGATGCCTTCACCCTTTTTGCAAAGTTTGAGGAAAAACTGGACCAGTTCAGCGGGAACCTACTCAGGGCGGCCGTAGAGTTGGCCAAAGATTGGCGAACGGATCGGATTCTCCGGAGGCTGGAGGCTTTGCTCATTGTCGCTGACTCTGAACACACGCTCGTCATCTCAGGAAATGGGGATGTCATCGAGCCCGATGACGGGGTGACAGCCATTGGAAGTGGTGGTCCTTATGCCCATGCCGCTGCCAAGGCACTGACGGAGTTTTCAAACTTAGATGCGAAGGCCATCGCTGTAGAAGCGATGAAGATCGCTGCCTCCATCTGCATTTACACCAATGATCAAATCATCGTGGAGGAATTGTGATGAAGACCTTCACCCCCCGTGAGATCGTCTCGGAACTGGATAAATACATCGTTGGGCAGAAGGATGCGAAGCGAGCGGTGGCCATTGCACTGAGAAACCGTTGGAGGCGTCAACAGGTTCCAGAGCCTCTCCGGGATGAGATCGCGCCCAAGAATATCATTATGATTGGTCCCACGGGGGTCGGCAAGACAGAGATCGCTCGAAGGCTGGCCAAATTAGCGCAGGCCCCTTTTCTGAAGATTGAGGCATCAAAATTCACAGAAGTGGGTTATGTCGGCCGGGACGTGGAGTCGATGATCCGGGATATCACGGAACTGGCCGTCAATATGATGAAGGCAGAGGAGTCCCACAAGGTCCAGCAGAGAGCAGATGAGATGGCTGAAGAGAGGCTCTTGGATCTGCTTCTCCCTTCCTCCGGGAAGGGGACACAGAAGGAAGGTGAAGATCAGGAAGCCACTCGCGAAAAACTGCGAAAACTGCTGAAGGCCGGGAAGCTTAACGAAAAGTATGTGGAGGTGGAGATTGTGGATCGAAACCTTCCCATCGTCGAGATCTTTTCTGCTTCTGGATTGGAAGAGATGGATGTCAACATCAAGGATATGTTCGGGAGCCTCTTCCCGAAGAAGAAGAAGCAAAGAAAGGTGAAGGTTCCGGAGGCACTCGGCATCCTCTCCCAGGAGGAGGCGTATAAACTGATAGACATGGACTCCGTGGTCAAACAGGCCGTTGAGCGCGTCGAACAATCGGGGATCATCTTCCTTGACGAAATTGATAAGATTGCAGGAAGAGAATCGACCCTTGGTCCAGATGTCTCCCGAGAAGGCGTTCAGAGGGATATTCTGCCGATTGTGGAAGGGACAACAGTGGCGACGAAATATGGGACGGTCAAGACAGACCATATTTTGTTCGTCGCCGCCGGAGCCTTCCATGTTTCCAAACCCTCGGATCTTATTCCTGAACTCCAGGGCCGGTTTCCGATCCGGGTAGAATTGGATTCTTTGGGCAGGGCGGATCTTGTGCGAATTCTCACCGAGCCGGAAAACGCCCTGATCAAACAGTACACCGCCCTGTTGGAGACGGAGTCGGTCAAGGTGAAATTTACAGAGGATGGCATTGCAGAAATTGCCGAGATGGCAGCTTTAATCAATGAGAGGACGGAGAATATCGGAGCCAGGCGGCTTTACACCATGATGGAAAAATTACTGGATGAGATTTCATTCGATGCCCCTGAGATGTCCGGGAAAAGCATGGTGATCGATGCCCAATATGTCCGTGAGAAGTTGAAAGGTTTTGTAGAGGATGAAGACCTGAGTCGGTATATCTTATGATTCGTGACCGTGTCGCGTGTCACGTGTCCGGACACGGATAACGGACACGAACACGAAGAAAGAGGTTTCGGAACTAATGCGAGGGATCATCGTTATGGAAAACCCCATTGATAAAGCCAAGGTACTCATCGAGGCCCTTCCATATATTCGGAGATTCTATGACAAAACCGTCGTGATCAAGTATGGTGGAAGTGCGATGGAAGAAGAGGGGATGAAGCGGAGCTTTGCCCTCGACCTCGTCCTGTTGAAATACATTGGCATCAATCCTGTTGTCGTCCATGGTGGAGGGCCCCAGATCGGTGACATGTTGGCCAAGATCGGAAAAAAATCCCAATTCGTAGAGGGAATGAGAGTTACGGATGAAGAGACGATGGATGTGGTAGAGATGGTCCTCGTCGGGAAGGTGAATAAAGAGATTGTTTCGCTGATCAACCAACAGGGGGGGAAAGCTGTTGGATTGAGCGGAAAAGACGGAGATCTCGTCACTGCCAAGAAATTGGAACTGACGAAGCGTCGGGGTAAGGATGGAATGCCCGAAGTCATTGATATCGGAATGGTAGGGGAGGTGAAGGCGATCAACCCCGGGGTGATCCAGGCCTTGGAGAAGGAGAATTTCATCCCAGTCATTGCGCCGGTGGGGGTAGGGGAAAAAGGGGAGACCTATAATATCAACGCGGATCTGGTGGCCGGGGAGATAGCTTCTGCGTTGAAAGCAGAAAAATTGATTTTGCTTACCGACGTGGAGGGAGTGATGGATGAAAGACATCGGTTGATCCCCACGCTCAATGCCAAACAGGCAAAGCGATTCATTACTCAAAAGGTGATCTCATCCGGTATGATCCCAAAGATAAATTGCTGCCTCCATGCCTTAGAAAAAGGGGTGGCCAAAACCCACATCATTGATGGGAGGGTGGAGCATGCCATCCTGCTAGAGATTTTTACGGATGTCGGCATTGGAACACAGCTCACCAAAGAACCGTAAAGATCGAAAGGGGTCCAGGGTTCAAGTGAATTGTATAAAGGAAATGACAAGGGAGTTTGCTTTTTGATTGTAAAAA
>JBAVGF010000279.1:0-3961 GCA_049684675.1 Thermodesulfobacteriota bacterium
GGAAGGCGACGTCGGGGATCATCAGCACCAAAAGGAAGATATTGCTGACAGTGAAGTAAGTCATGATACAAGTGAAATCCCATAAGAGCGGGGATTTGAACTGGGCATGGAGACCCACCCAGTAGAAGAGGTAGGATCGACCGAGATCGAAGAGAATATTGGTCGGACCGGCCGCCAGGGCAAAAACAGTCACAGCCTCCGCAGCACGGCCGAAGGGAGTCCCCCATCGGGCATGAGTGATTCTTAGCACGGCCGAGACCAAAGCCCCGGCGTGGCTGATGCCGATGAAGAAGACGAAATTGACGAGATAGAGAGTCCATGAGATGGGGTGGCCCATCCCGGTCTCTCCCAACCCCTCGATAAATTGCCAGACAAAAGCGAAGACTGACCAGAGGACAACCGCCCCAAGCAGGCTTGCCAGGATCACAGAGCCTCTTCCCCATCGGGTCAGCGGTTCGATGATGCGACTATGTTTCTGGGCAACAGCCTCACCGTCCATCGTCCCATTCCCCTTCCTTCAGATAAAAAACTTTTGGCTCCGTTCCAAGATCTTCCATCAGCCGAAAAGCACGTTTGCTCTTAGAGAGCCTTGAAACTCTACTTTCCGGGTCATTCAAATCTCCGAAATAGAGCGCCTCGCTCGGACAGGTCTCTACACAGGCGGGGGTGACTTCGCCATCCTTAATCCTTCGGTTCTCTTTCTTCGCATTCATCTTGGCCCTTCGAATCCTTTGAATGCAGAAATTGCATTTTTCCGTGATGCCCTTTCGACGTGGGTAGACATCCGGATTCAGCCCCTTCTTGTACTCTTCCGGCCAGGAAGGCGGATACCAGTTGAAATAGCGCACCGTATAAGGGCAGTTGGATATGCACATTCTGACCCCGATACAACGGGGATAGACTTGTGCGACAATCCCTTCCGGATTTTTGTAGGTCGCCTCAACAGGACAGACCTTGGTACAGGGCGGTTTATCGCAGTGCATGCAGGGCAGAGGATTGAAGCGCATCTCCACATTAGGATAGGTTCCCTTGATCTCATGGAGAAGATTCATCCAGAATTTTGCCCTTCCCAACTTGGCATACTTCTCCCCCATAATAGGAATATTATTCTCCTGCCGGCAAGCCACCACACAGGCCTGACAGGCTGTGCATTTATCTAAATCGATCACCATCCCCCAGCGATACATTATACCCTCGTGTTCGTGTCACGTGTCTCGAGTCCGGACAATGCATTCCGGAAATATTTTACCCCGAACTCTGCACTCCGAACTTTAATCAGGCTTTATACACCTTCACCCTCGTTGAGAAGTAGGTAACAAATCCACCCAGATGATCGTATTCTTTCACAAGAAGCTCATTTGGATTGATCCCTCTCCCTTTTGCCCAGCGGCCATACCCCTTGTGGCCCTGGCCATAGGGGATGTTGATGCACGTTGGATTTGTTCCAGGAAAGAGCCTCGCTTTCCCTTTCAACTTCCCTGCCTTCGACTCCACCCAGATGAGATCTCCATCTTTTATCCCCATCTTCTGGGCAGTCTCCGGATTGATCTCGACCCATGAGTCCCATTTTTCATACAAATGGGGCCCGATGATCTCTTGAAGGAAAGGTTGATTGGCTCCTCTTCCCTCTGCCGTGGTCATCAATTTGTAGTTGATGAAATGGAAAGGGTATTCCTTTTCTTCTCCAACCCATCTTGGTTTTTCATAATGGGGAAGAAAGACTTTATCCCCTCTCACCTCTGTCTTCATTTCCAGGAGGATTTGATCTAACCCTTTCGAATTTTTTACCGAAAACTCTTTCAAACCTCGTTCCATGGTCAAAGAGTAAAATTCAAATTTTCCAGATGGGGTGTTGAATTTGTTACTCCATTCCCCAAAGGGATATGTAGGGTCCCACCAGCCGCCTCGTTCAATTAAAGCCTTCCAGAATTCATCAAAATCTTTCGCCCGGATGGAGCCTCGTCTGGATGCAAAGACGCCCTTGGCGGCATATTTCATAGCCTCTTGAAAATTTTTCCAAGGAAAAGACTTTGCAACGGTTCCTCCTAAACCCTTTGCGATTTCGATGATGACGTCCCCTGTATTTCGGACATCATGAAGAGGGGGTTCAATGGTAGGGCTTCGCAATCCAAACATCGGGAAACCCAATCCGGGCTCTGCGTGGTCATCCTGCCAGCGCTCAAAATAGGTTCCGTCCGGAAGGACAATGTCCGAAAACATTGTTGTCTCATCCATAAAGGGTGAGAAACTTACGATAAAAGGAATCTTCTCCAATGCAGTGCGGAATTTTTCAGGTTCAGGAAGGCTGAAGAGAGGATTCGTATAATACAGGAAAAGTGTGTCAACAGGGTAGGTTTCACCTTTCTGGATTCGCTCAGGAAGCACAGAAGGAAGTTCTTCAGCAAAAGGGAAGGGGGTACTTCCAGCTCCGTCAATTCGAGGCTGGGAAAGACCTATTTCCGAAATTCCATCTTTCTGAAGGGCAGGCCATTTTTGAAAAGGCGGCTTTCTTTGGAGAAGGAGTCCTCCTTTGGCGTCGATCGAACCCACCAATGCATTCAAGGAGTCAACGGCCATCTGCGCATAGGTTCCATTCGTCTGCATGGCCACCCCCCTACCCGTGATAGCGACGGAGGGTAGGTGGGAAGAAAATTCCTTAGCCATCTGAATGATGGCCTCTTCGGGAACCCCTGTCAATGAGGATACCTGCTTGGGTGAATATTCCTTGAGCACAAGGGTCTTAAAACCCATGTGGGTCTTTCCATCCCTGTCTTTCCAATCCCAAAATCCAAACGTATGGCTATCCACAAACTGATGATCGTATTTTTTCTCCTTGATGATCCAGTGACCAATTCCCAGAGCCAAAGCTCCATCTGTACCGGGTTGAATAGGGACCCACTGGTCTGCCTTCGACGCTGTGATGGAGAATCTCGGATCAATCTGGACAAGTTTGCCCCTGACTCCGGGTCTGCCTCTCCGTAGAAACCCATAACCCCAAAGATTTCTGAGTGAAGGCCTCGATGCTTCCAGAAGGCTGGCTCCGAAGGAAAGGACATAATTCAGCTCCTCCCAGTGAATAGCCAAAAAGTCTTTTACACCCATCGTGAAGAGATGACCTTTCAGAATACCTTCAGAACCCCTCGCAGGGTTTCCGAGATGGTTGGGAGAACCGTAGGCTTTGAGGAATCTCGCCATCAGGTCGGCCATGTGGCCACGATACCTTCCTCCCAACACCATGAGCTGGTGAGGTTTTCCATCCTGACGAAGGGTCTTCAACCTTTGGGTGACCAGACGAATTGCCTCGTCCCAAGAAATCTTCTCCCAATTTCCTTCTCCACGCTTACCCTTTCTTTTCAAGGGATGGCGGATTCGGTCAGGATCGTAAAGGACTTGAAGTCCGGACTGGCCTTTCGGACAGAGCCGTCCCTTGTTCATCGGATGGTCTTTAATACCCTCTAATTTAACCGGCCAATGATTGACGGAGCGAATTCGGAGCCCGCACCCACTGGGACATTGGAGACAGACACCCGTGGACCAGTACTCCTCGTAAGGTATCCATTCTCCTTCTCTGGGCAAAGCATGAAGGAGTTCATCCGGCAGGGCCATTCCACACGTCGCTGCCGCAATCATCTTGAGTAAGCTTCTTCGTGTAATCTTCATCATCAATTTCGGAATTCGGATTGCGGATTGCAGAATTTTTGAGTCATCGTCTTGGGATTTCTAATCCGAAATCCGAATTCCCCAATCAGCAATTGAATCAGCTGGAGTGGCATGTATAGCAATCCGTACTCGCTCCTCTTTTCTTGTGACAGTCCACACACCACTCCATATAATCTCGGTCGACCATTTTTACAGGTCTATCACTCACGCCCGTTATACCATGGCAGGTGGAGCAATCTATTTTGTTTTCAATGTGAATCCAGTGAGGAAAGACAACAAATTTCGGAAGCTCGTACATTCG
>JBAVGF010000280.1:0-14977 GCA_049684675.1 Thermodesulfobacteriota bacterium
GGTATGGGCTCCTAAAAAGGTGGGGACGACATCAATGGGGTGGCTCTCTTGCAGGGCTTTCATCACTTTGAGAATCTTCAATTCGGCCTGGAGAGAAAGACCGTATCCGCTTTTGGCTTCCAGGGTAGTCACCCCCTTCGAAAGCATCCGGTCCAATCTTTTCTTTCCAAGGGAGAGAAGTTCATCGAAGGAAGCCTTTCGGGTAGCTTCCACCGTTGAAAGGATTCCCCCTCCTCTCTCCGCAATTTCCTGATAAGAGAGCCCCTGAATTCTTTGTTCGAATTCATCCTCCCTTGACCCGGCAAAAATAAGGTGTGTATGAGCATCGATGAGACCGGGCATGACCACCTTTCCTGTCGCATCTATTTCGCGGCCATCTCGACTCAAAGAGAACTTTTCAGAAAGCTCTTTCGTTTTCCCAACCCAGAAGATCCTTCCTTTCCTTATGGCGACCGCCCCATGTTGAATCATCCCCAATCCCGACTCTTCCTTAAAGGAAGAAGAAAGGGTGAGCAGTTCTCCAGCGTTCTTGATGACAAGATCGATCTGAGCTGGTTGAATCATTTGAAAATCGTAGGCCCCCCATTACCGGGGGCGAATTAGAAGAATTCCGCCGGCGGCAAATGCCGGGGCTACTCTTTAAGAATCTTTTTGAGGGCTTTGATGAATCTGCGATTGTCCTCCATCCTTCCAATGGTCACCCTGGCAAAAGTGGGATACCCCCAAATCTTTCCCGGTCGGATGATGATCCCTTCCACCAGAAAATCCTGAAAAATCCGTTCGGAATCTTTCTTAAAATCGATGAAGATGAAATTGGCCTGGCTGGGAACATACAAGAGCCCCACCCTATCCAGTTCCTTGTAGAGATACCTCTTTCCTTCGTAAACCAATTGAATCGACCTGATGGCATGATCCTCGTCGTTCAATGCAGCCACGGCAGCCACCTGCGCCAGTCGATGGACAGGAAAAGGATCCCTCACCTGATAAAGACAATCCACTAAGTCTTCCCTTCCTAAGGCGTAACCGATCCTCAACCCTGCCAACCCGTAAACTTTTGAAAAGGTCCGAAGCACGATGACCTGTTTTCTTTCTTTGATATAGTCCAGGCCATTGGGGTAGAACGCATCCTCTGCAAAATCTCCGTACGCTTCATCCAACACGACGACGGCACGCTTTGGAAGATGGGAGAGAAAATAGCTGAACGCCTCCAGGGAGACAGTGGTACCCGTTGGATTATTCGGGTTGCAGATAAAGACCAATTTGGTCTTTCGATTGACCTTGTTCAACATGGCATCCAGATCATGGGTAAAGTCTTTCAACTTTACCTTGATTGGCTTCCCGCCCATGATCTGAGTCACATTGGTATAGACTGAAAAAGTGGGATCGGCAATCACCACTTCATCCCCTTCGTTCACAAAGGCATTCGCGATCATGTGAATCAAATTATCAGCGCCATTGGAGATAACGGCCATTTCTTCCGGAATGGCAAACTTCTCGGCCAGGGCCTTTCTCAAAACCGTACAAGGGCCTTCCGGGTATAGATAGATCTTAGTAAGCTCTTTCCGGATCGCTGTTAAGGCCCTGGGAGAAGGACCCAGCAGATTCTCATTTGAGGCAAGCTTAGTCCATTTTTTCGCCCCGAATTCTTTTTGAACCTCCTCAATCGACTTCCCGGGCATATAGGAAGCTATTTTCAAAATTCCTTTTCGTGCAAGGTTCTTCGCTTTCAACTTATATTCTCCTCTTTCTTCTCTTTTAGCGCAGTCCTGAGAATCAGCCTTCTGGCCTCCCCGACCCGGGCTTATTCCTTGCCCAGCGTGGCCTTGATCGCTTCTTCCCGGATGAGCGTGAGGGCCTGCTTTTTCAAGTTCAGAAAGGCCTCCGTGGATTTGAGTTCATAGCTTCTGGGTCGCTCCAACGGGATATCGATCTCAGCCTTGATCCTCCCCGGTCTGGCGGTCATGACGAAGACTCGATCCGAAAGGAAAATGGCCTCTTCCACGTCATGGGTGACAAAAAGGATCGTCTTATGAAGCTCTTCCCAAACCTGGGTGAGGAGTTCCTGCATCAGTGCCCGCGTCTGGGCATCGAGGGCTCCGAAGGGCTCGTCCAAAAGCAAAATCGCAGGGTTGTTGGCCAGGGCTCTCGCAATGGCAACTCTCTGCTTCATCCCCCCGGAAAGCCCTTTCGGGTAAGTTTCTTCAAACCCTTTCAGGCCAACCTTCTCGACGAACTCCCGACTGATCTCTTCTCGTCTCATTTTCGGCATGCCCGAGATTTCAAGACCAAACTGAATATTCTCTTTCACCGTTAGCCAGGGAAAAAGCGTATAGCTCTGAAAGACCATCCCGCGATCCTGACCTGGCGCACGGATCACATTCCCATCCAGTCTGACCACTCCTTGAGTCGGCTTGGTCAGTCCTGCTACGATGCGAAGGAGCGTGGACTTTCCGCAACCTGAGGGGCCCAGCATCGTCGCAAATTCTTTGTCCCTTATCCTGAGATCGATCTCATCGATGGCGACCACTTCGCTGTCATTCGAGCGATAGATCTTTGACACATTATGGATATGGAGTTTGACCCCCTCTTCCACCTTTCACTCCATCCATGGAAATAATTTATTATAAAGCCATTTGAAGAAAAAGTCTGTAATGAGGCCCAGCATTCCGATAGTCAGAATTCCGAAGATGATATTTCCGGTCCGGAGCATCCTCTGGGAGCTGATGATCATATAGCCGATGCCTGAGGCAGAGGCGACCAGTTCAGCGACAATGATATAAGTCCACGCCCATCCCACAATAATTCTCAGGGTGTCGACAATTCCCGGGAGGCTTGCCGGAAGAAGAATCTTCCGGATCACCTGAAATCGTCTTGCTCCCAGCGTATAGGCCGTCTCCAGCATATCTTTATGCACATTCTTGGCGACGACAGCCACCATCAGGACAAGCTGAAAAAAACTTCCGACAAAGATAATGGCAATCTTTTCGACATCGCCGATTCCCAGCCAGAGGATGAACAGAGGGATAAAGGCAGAGGCAGGCATGTAGCGAATGAAGCCCACCACGGGTTCTGTAAAGGCCTCCGCAACCTTGAAGGTCCCCATGATCAAACCTATGGGGACCCCGATAATGGCTGCCAAAACAAATCCCATCATTACCCGGTACACACTGTTGAGGATGTCGGTCGTAAACCCCAATTCATAGAAGAGATCAACCCCCGCCTGGAAGACCCTTCCCGGAGAGGGAAGAAACAGGGGGTCGACAAATCCCCCGTAAGTAAGAATGGACCACAGGACGAGGAAGGAAGCAAAGCTGCTAAGGGCAAGGATAAAATAGAGGCCTTTAGGGATGGGCTCCCTCGGACTCAGGAGATTCTCGAGCTTCCGCGGAGCCCCCTCCCGTTCCTTTTCTTTTTTACCATCCATTGGTTAAAGGAATGACCCATCAATCAAATCGGCCGCCTGGGGTTTGGTCTTGATCAACTTCAATTCAAACCAGAGGTCCGCTGCCCGTTGGGTGACCGTATAAAGAAGACCCGGCTTTTGGGGTGTCCCAAAGTAATCCTTATTCTCCTTCACGCCGTAGAACCGAACACCCGTCTTCTCTTTGGTGAATTCCTCCGGCTTCTGGCCTGCGAATTTCGCCATGATGGCATCGGCCTCCTTGGGATGATCGCCGGCAAACTTAACCGCCTCATACCATCCCGATACGATCTTTTTCACATCCGGCCCACGTTTTTTCAAAAAGTCGGGCTTGAAGGCCAAGGAGTCCACAATTATCCCGGGGGTCTTATCGCTTGAAAGCAGAACATGGCCAAAGGCAGTCTCTCTTGCCCTGGAGAGCCATGGCTCCCAGGTCACAGCGGCATCGACCTTGCCGGCCACAAAAGCGGAACCCGCATCGCCTGCCTTCATATCAATCGCCTTGAGATCAGCAAGCTTCATCCCATTTTGGGCCAGTACGTAGTTAAGCCAAAAATAGCTTGCCCCTGCGCCCAGTTGAGCGGCGACGGTCTTCCCTTTAAGGTCTTTAATCGTTTTAATCTCCTTCTTCGCCACCATGCCATCGCCGCCGTGGGAATCATCAAGGGCCAAGACCTGTTTTACCGGGATCGGGTTCTCGGCGGCCGCGGTCATCACATGCGTATCTACGGTTGTCGCCATTCCCTGAATTTTATCGGCGGCGAAAGCGGCCCGTCTATCCGCTGGGCTTTCGATCACAACGATCTCCACATCTACCCCCTGCTTCTTGAAAAATCCCTTTTCCTTGGCCAGGTACAGGGGGGCGTATCCGAGCCAGGTCGACATACCCAGTTTGATCGGTTCTGCACCGGATGCAGACCCCGAAAGCAAAAACACCAGAACCATCATCCCTACGATCCAACTTTTTTTCATATCTGATCCCCTCCTCCTTTAGATTTAGATTTTCTCACCTAGGAATTTTTTCAACTCCCCCAAATATCTGAAATTATTATCACACACCATAAGGAAAATCAAATCGTTTATTCCTGTTGCACTCGCTTATTGGACCCGGAGTATGAATTATCGCTGGTAGATCGTTACCCCCGGAATTTTGATTCCCTTCTGCTTGGCCGTTCGGATCGCTTCTTCATATCCTGCGTCAGTATGGCGCATCACACCGGTCCCGGGATCTGTCGTCAATACCCTCAGCAACCTTCTTTCCGCATCCTTTGTTCCATCGGCCACTACCACCATCCCGGCATGAATGGAGTAACCCATCCCCACTCCACCTCCATGATGGACCGAAACCCAGGTCGCTCCTGCAGCCACATTGAGAAGGGCATTCAATATAGGCCAGTCAGCAATGGCATCGCTCCCATCTTTCATCCCCTCTGTCTCACGATAGGGGGAAGCTACCGAGCCACTATCGAGATGGTCCCTTCCGATCACAATCGGTGCCTTGAGTTTTCCCTTGGCCACCATATCATTAAACACCTTTCCAATTCTCGCCCTCTGACCATATCCCAACCAGCAGATCCTTGCCGGGAGTCCTTGAAATTTCACCTTCTCCCTTGCCAATCGCATCCACCTCGCCAGAGGAGCATCATCGGGGAATTCCTTTAGGATCGCTTCATCCGTTCTATAGATATCCTCAGGATCTCCTGACAGAGCAGCCCAGCGGAAGGGTCCCTTGCCTTCGCAAAAGAGAGGCCGGATAAAGGCAGGAACGAATCCGGGATAGTTGAATGCCTCTTTTACACCTGCTTGAAAAGCCTGGGCTCGAATATTATTACCGTAGTCAAAGACGATTGATCCTTTCTTTTGCCATTCCAGCATCGCTCGGACATGAACAGCCATGGATTCCATGGCCCGACGAATATAGGTTTGCGGCTCTTTTCTTCGAAGTTCAAGGGCCTCATCGAGAGTCAGGCCCGCAGGAACATACCCATTTAAGGCATCGTGGGCCGAGGTCTGGTCTGTCACCAGATCTGGGATGATCCCTCTCTTCAGTATCTCTGGATGAATCTCCGCCGCATTTCCTACGAGACCGATCGATTTAGGAATTCCCTTTTCTTTTGCCCCCAAAGCCAGAATGAGCGCATCCTCCAAGCGGTCGGCCATCACATCTAAGTATCCTGTTTCAAGCCGTCGCTTTATCCTCGCCGGATCAACCTCCACACCTAAAAAGACCCCTTCGTTCATGGTGGCGGCTAAAGGTTGGGCTCCTCCCATTCCTCCAAGACCTGCTGAAAGGATGAGCCTGCTTTTTAACGTCCCTCCAAAATACTTCTTTGCCGCGGAAGCAAAGGTTTCATAAGTCCCCTGGAGGATTCCCTGAGTTCCGATATAGATCCAGCTTCCTGCGGTCATCTGGCCGTACATGGTGAGTCCCAATTCCTCCAGCTCCCTGAATTTCTCCCAGTTGGCCCAATTGGGAACCAACATCGAATTTGAGATCAAAACCCGGGGGGCATCTTCGTGAGTCTTAAAGATACCGACAGGTTTGCCCGATTGGACAAGCAATGTTTCATCATTCTCTAAATTTCTCAAACACTCAACTAATGAATGATAAGCCTCCCAGTTTCTGGCCGCTTTTCCAGAACCTCCGTAGACGATGAGCTCCGCCGGTTTTTCAGCCACCTCCGGATCGAGGTTATTCATCAACATTCTTAAAGCGGCCTCCGTCTGCCAGCTTTTACAGGTTATTTTCAATCCCCGAGGCGCCTTGATCCCGACCTGGACGCCCGTCAGTGTCTCCACCTTCTCCCTAACCTTCACTTTTTTCTTTTCCATATTCTCACCTCATCGTTCACGACGGATTCCATACTCATTATAAACCCTCAGCCCAAATTCGCAATAACCAACTGGGTGGACTCCAAACTCCTGAAAGTTAAGTTGAGCCACCCCTTCCGAATTGACAACGCGCCCTCATTCATTATAATTAATCGTCCGGGTTCACGGAGATAGATTTAGAGGTTGGTCAACGATGGGGACGCCTAAGATGAAAAATCTTCAAAGATGGAGCATCCTTTTGGCCTTTATACTGGGGATCTTCGGCTGCTCGCAGAAATCCACATCTAGTTTCAAACCCAATTCAGAACCGGATGGGTTTGGTGGCATCAAGTGGGGCACTCCATTCTCGGAAGTCAAATCAGATATGGTGGAATTGAAGAGCATCAGCGATCCCTCCGAACCGGACGTGAAAATCAAGATTTATTATACCCGAAAAGGCGACACTTTGAAGTTGGGAGAGGCCCAGCTTGATAAGACGGAGTACGTATTTTGGAGAGGGAAGTTTGCTGAAGCCCGGATAACCGCCGCCGGGCCTGAAAATTTTGATGCTTTGAAGAAATTCTTGTTCGAAAAATATGGCACTGTTAATAAATTCCAGGGAGCCTATTTTTGGGACGGGAGTGTCACACAAATTTTTTTGAAATACGACGAGTCTGCCAAGCCTTTTTTGCTAACAATCGCCTCGACAAGCATAGCCTCCCAGGAAGTCAAAGAACTATTCGATAAGGATAAAGACTGAGAATAGACGGGGACCATTCTCTTCTTCAGAGGCATTGCCGATGTTTGTATGCCCTGGATCGTTTTTGAAACCGGGTCTCATGCCCCACCTAAATAGGCTTTTTTGACCTGAGGGTTCAGGGCCAATTTCTCAGCTCGATCGCTCAAAACAATCTCGCCGGTCTCAAGCACATACCCCCTATCTGCCGCAGCGAGGGCTTTGCGGGCGTTTTGCTCCACGAGCAGAATGGTCACTCCTTGCCGGTGGAGATTTTGAATGACTTTAAATGTCTCCTCTACATAGATGGGCATCAACCCTAAGGATACCTCATCCATCAAAACCACCCGGGGTCCAGACATCAGAGCCCGGCCGATCGCCAGCATCTGCTGTTCCCCGCCGCTCAAGGTTTTTCCCACTTGATTCTGTCTTTCTTTCAAAACGGGAAAAAGCCCAAAGGCTTCTTCCATCCGAGACTGAACCGCCTTTCTGTCCTCTTGAACGTAGGCTCCCATGATTAGGTTTTCAGCCACGGTGAGGTCAGGGAAAATTCTTCTTCCTTCAGGAACAAGGCTGATGCCCAGCCGGGCCCGGTGATGGGGTGGACTCAGAGTAATCGCCTCACCCTTGAATAAGATTTCTCCCTTTCGGCATTTGACCAAACCCATGACAGCCCGAAGAATCGTACTCTTGCCCGCTCCATTGGCTCCGATGATTGTGACAAGTTCCCCCTCCTCAACGGTGAAGCTTATCCCCCTAAGGGCCAAAAATTCACCGTAAGAAACTTCCATTCCCCGGACTTCCAGCATTTTATGTCTCCTTCCCCAGGTAGGCCTGGATGACCAGGGAGTTTGAACGAATCTCCTCGGGAGAACCCTCCGCAATCTTTGCGCCGTGATCGAGAACCACAATCCGCTTGCAGAGATCCATGACGACCTGCATGTTGTGCTCGATCAGAAGAATGCCAATGCCTTGATCGCGTACCTGGCGAATGAGTTCCATGAGCTGGGCTGATTCTTCAAAACGCAAACCGGCAGAAGGTTCGTCAAGAAGGAGGAGACGAGGTCTGAGTGCTAAGGCACGGGCGATTTCGAGACGTTTTTTGAAACCGAGAGGAAGAATTTTGGCGGTGTGTTTCGTATAGGATTGAAGCCCGGCCCGCTGGATCAGCATTTGAACCTCTTTGAGGAATTGAGGCTGCCTGACTGGCCCGGCGGATCTCCATAGGGAGGGATAGAAGCGATGCCCATAGGCTACCAAGACATTCGTCTCCACATCCAGATTTTGAAAGGGACGGACAATTTGAAAAGTCCTGCCAATACCCAAACGGCTGATCTGGTGGGGTTTCAGCCGAAGAATCGATTTCCCCTGAAAACTCATTTCTCCAGCCGAGGGGGGATAGATGCCTGAGATAAGGTTGAAGAGCGTCGTCTTACCCGCTCCATTGGGGCCGATAATCCCCAGGATCTCCCCTTCCCCGGAGGTAAAGCTTACCCCATCCAGGGCGCGCAGGCCGCCAAATTCCTTACTCAGAGCCCTCACATCCAAAAGAGTCATTGACTCTCACCTCTCGCCCCCGGGCGAAAAACAGATCGACGGAAAAGTTTTGAAAGGATCGATTCAGGTCCCAAGAGACCACCCGGCTGGAAGCGCATCATGCCAAGGAGAAGGATCCCATAGATCAAAATGCGGTACTCCATGATGGGCCTGGAGACCTCTGGCAGAATTCCAAGGATGACGGCCCCGACGATCGGACCCCAGCGGCTCCCGATCCCGCCGAAAACCACCATGGAAAGAATGACAATGGATTGGCCGAAGCCGAAGTTCTGCGGCATGATGAATGTTAAGAAGTGGGCATAAAATCCTCCGGCGAGCCCGGCAATGGCACTGCCGAGAATAAAAGCCAAGACTTTAAAACGGACAACATCCACTCCCATTGCCCCTGCAGCCTCTTCATCTTCCCGGATCGAAGCCCAGGCCAATCCGATCCAGGAACGTCCCATCCGACGATCCAGTAAGAGCAGAAGAAGGAAAACAACAAGAATAAGAACGAAATACTCGGGCTTCGTCATTTCACGTCCAAACCATTTTGGAAGGTTGATTCCTCCAATGCCCATCGCACCGCCGAAGAAGGGAATGTAGAGAAAAATGGCTTCCACAACAAAATTGATGCCCATCGTTGTGATGGCTAAAAAGTCATCACGGACTCGTAAACAGGGGATCCCGAGTAGGGCCCCAACGATCCCTGCCACGGCGGCAGCCATAGGGACAGAGATCCAAAATGGGAACCCAGCCTCCGAATAAAGCATGGCCGAGGTATAGGCGCCGATGCCGAAGAAGGCGGCGTGGCCGAGCGATATCTGCCCTGCATGGCCGGTGATAATGTTGAGGCTATGGGCCAGCATGGCATAAATAACGATGGTGATGAAAATGGTGATGAAGTATCCGCTGATCATAAACAAGACTCCGTGAAGGCGTAAAGTGCGAGGAGTAAGGTGCAAGGAATTTCTAACACTTCACGACTTACGCTTTACGCTAACGTCTTTAGGCCTTACCTAACAGTCCATAGGGCCTAAACATTAAAACGATAATCATGGCCACGAAGGCCACGGCATCTCTCGGGAAGGGAATGGCGAGGACGCCGATGAAGAATGTCTCGGCCAATCCCACGACGATCGATGCCAGCACCGTTCCCGGAATATTTCCTAAACCTCCAAGGACAACAATGGCCAATGCTTTATAGGCCGGGATGCTGCCCATGGTGGGCCACACCTGGTTATCATAGACTCCGATCAGAACCCCTGCTGCGCCGGCCATGGCCGATCCGATCAGAAAGTTTACTGCAATGATTCCGCCCACATTCACCCCGAAAGACGAGGTTGTTTCAGGATCCTGGGCGCACGCCCGCATCGCCAGGCCGGTGCGGGTTTTAGTGAGGAATGTCCAAAGAAAAATTAAGATTGCGAATGTAACAAAAAGAATGAGAATTTGCGTTTCCGTCAGATGGAAGCTGCCGATGGAAAGATCACCCAGGCCGACACGGGCGTTGTAAGCCAACGTATGGGGTCCTGCCACAATGCGAAAGGCTTCTTCCAGAGCGGTGAAGAGACCGATGGATACGATTAGGGGAGCAATCCTGGGCAAATGGAGCAGGGGAGTATATAAGAAGCGTTCCACCATGTATCCGGCAATCGCCGCTCCGGCCATCCCGGTGATCAGAGAAAGCCAGAAGTTGCCGATGAGCCGGAAAGAGAGCAGACCGACATAAGCCCCCAGGGCATAAATGCCGGCATGGGCAACGTGCAGAATTCGCAGAACTCCATAGACCATCGTCAGCCCAAGGGAAATCAGGGCATAGACGCTACCGATAGCAATTCCGTTAGCAAGTTGTTGCCAGAGCATTTCATTAATTAGAAAATCGCAAAGCGCATAGCGCAGAGCGCATAGCGGAATTACTTTGGGCAAGAACCGGTGTGGTTGCCTGCCGGAGGCAAGGAGTCCGGAGTTTTACATCTCCGAACTCCGAACTCATCGCTCCGAATTAAAAGTTGAATGCTTCTATTTTGTGGGCGGGGTAATCACTTCCGGGTTATCGACCACGTCAAGCCGGTGGAACTTTCCTCCTTTGACCACTTGAATCTGAACGGGTTTCACCACTTCGCCTTGGACAAAGCGGCTGATCTTGCCCGTCAGGCCGTTGTAGTCTCTGGTTTCGAGCAGTGTCTTCTGAATCCTCTTCGGGTCTGTCCCTGCCTTTCTGATGGCGTTAACAAGAATCATGAAAGCATCGTAGCTGGAGGCCCCTACCATATCCGCATCTTCGTTATAGGCCTTTCGATAGTTCTTTAGAAAATTTTGAACCAGTGGCCGAGGATCATCTCGATCAAGATTTGTGGCAATAATCACACCTTCTGCCGCTGGCCCGGCGATCTCCAAAAACTTTGGGGAATCGAAACCCTCCTCCCCCAATATTTGGCTTGTCACCCCTAACTCCTTGGCCTGCCGGACGATAGACGCCGCTTCGTTATAATACCCCGCAGCGAAAATCACGTCAGGATTTCCTTCCTTGATTCGGGTGAGATAAGGACGGAAATCCTTTTCCCCGGGGAATTTATACATCTGTTTGGTGAGGACCGTTGCGCCCAGCTTTTCTGCCTTTTCAGCGAAGCCCGAAGAGATGGCCCTCCCGAAGTCATTGTCCATAAAAATGAGAGATATTTTCTTCGCCTTTAAATTCTTGACCGCAAATTCAGCAGCCGCTGCTCCTTCGATCTCTCCAAGAAAACCGTTGCGGAAGCAAAAATCGTTAGGCTTCTTTTCTTTTGGATCCCAGGTGACGTCCGGGTGAACGGCATAACCTGCCACCATGGGAATTCCAGCCTTCTGGAAAATGGGCGCTGTCACCCGCGTCGGGCCGCTGTAAGACCCACTGACGACACCCACCACTTTATCCCTCTCTATCAGCTTGTTGGCGATGGCAACAGCTTCCTGCGGATTCAGCCGATCGTCGTAGATGATTAAATTTATTTTTTTCCCTTTAATTCCCCCGGCATCGTTCACTTCCTTTAATCCCAGCTCCACGGCATTCTTAGCGCTCGCGCCGTCAGCCGCCGCGGGCCCTGTGATGGGCGCGAAGAATCCGATAGGCATATCCTGTCCGTAAGCCGATAGGTTGAGAAAAAGAATTGAAAAAATGAAAATACTAAAAAGAAAACCCCCTCTTTTCATAAACAAACCCTCCTTTCTTTTGTGAAAATATCTATAACGTTATTTATTACAAAAGCAGGCAAAAATCAACAGGGAAGATGTTGAGGATGGGTGGTTTGTCGATCAGCCTTTAAGAATCTTCTGTAGAATGAATGTAAGGGCGGAAACGGCAATCAGTGATAGGATTGAAACAATGATAAAAAGGATGATCCAATGTTTATCTTCATTTTTTTTCATTCATACACTCTCCGGGATAACCAAGGTGTCGCTAAGGCGAACAAGATTCCCGGGAAATATCGGTACGTTGTTTCCATTTAAGTGGAATAAAAGTAAGATAATCATCCCTCCTCTTTGGATTCCATGGTCTCGGCGACCACATTCAGAATTTGTGCGAAATCGAAGGGTTTAGAGATAATAAAGTCAAGACCATACTCCTCCATTTTGCTTTGACTCCTTTCACCCCCCCACCCTGTAATCATTCCTACAGGCGTGTGGGGGCTTATTTCTTTAATCATCCTGCATACCTCCCAGCCAGACACCCCGGGCATTCCCAAATCGGTCAGGACGATATCGAATTTTCCCTCTTTAAAGAGCTGTACGCCCCTTCTTCCATCCTCTGCCAGGGTCACCTGATGGTCGGCCTGAGCCAGAGTCCGAGAAAGGACACTTCGGACGAACTCCTCGTCTTCGATCACCAGGATACGGGCTTTTCTTCCCTTTTTGATAGTCTGCGGATCGACCGCCTCTTCTTTTCCCTCCTCGCCAACGGGCAGGGTGATTGTAAAGGTCGTTCCTTGTCCGACCTTGCTTTCTACTTCAATCTCTCCTCCAAATCTTTTGACGATTCCATAAGACATGCTCAACCCTAACCCCGTATTGCTAAACGGTTTCGTCGTAAAAAAGGGCTCAAAAATCTTCTTTTTCGCCTCTTCTGCAATCCCAACTCCTGTATCCGAAATCTGGATAAAGATATCCCCTCTTTTCTTAAACGTACGAATTTCGACCTTTCCCCCTTCATGCATTGCCTCAATCGCATTGAAAATTATATTGGTGATTACTTCTCTCAGCTCAGAGGCGTTCCCGGAGGCGAAAGGAATGTCCTCAAGGTTCGAAACGATTTCAATACGGATTCCTCTGCTTTGGGCCTCGTCTTTCCATCTGGGTTTGGTTATCTCAATCGAATCTTTAATGATTGAGTTGATGTCGACCTTAAAAAGTTCCTGAGGAACCCGCCTCCTCGTAAAGTCCTGAAGTCTTCGAACTGTCTGACCGCTATCCTTGGCCACTTGCTCGATGATCTTCAAGGTCTCCTTTAACTCCTCATCTTGAGCGGTATAAAGTAAGAGCTGGGTATTTCCGAGGATAGCCGCCAAGGCGTTGTTAAAATCATGGGCCACTCCGCTGGCCATCTCGCCCACCGCGCGGAGCTTCTCAGCCTGGAACAATTGCTCTTCGATCCTTTTTCTATCTGTGATGTCCCGTACAATCCCCCTAAATCCTACCGGCTCGCCCGAGGCGTCTTTTCGCAACGATACAGAGGTTTCGATGTATCGTTTGGTCCCGTCTTTTCTTACGATTTCCCAATCAAATTCTCTACCGGGTTTCCCTGTTTTGTAGACTCTATTGAAGGCTTGAAACACCTTCTTTGCGACCTCTTTATCTGCATACTGCTGGTTGTTCATACCCATCAATTCCTCTTTGGGGTACCCTAATATCCGGCACATGGAATCGTTGAAAAAAGTGAAGTTACCGCCAAGGTCTACTTCGTAATAACCATCTTCAATGCTCTCAAGAATGGTTCGATATTTTTCCTCGCTCTGGCGCAATGACTCCCCCGCACGCTTGCGCTCGGTGACGTCCAGGATGGTGGCCCGAATGCCTAAAATCTTACCTTCTGCTTCCTGAAAAAGACGGTCCTGAACTAAGGCTGGAAAGGTCGTTCCGTCTTTCCGTCGGTAAGTTCGCTCAAGACCCTGAGCAGGCGGCATGATTCCAGCTAACATGTCCAGTATCTGCTGACGCGCTATATCCTCTTCAACAATGAACTTCCACGGAGGTTGACCAATCATTTCTTCAACGGAATAACCCAGCATCTCCGACTCTGTACGATTCACACTTGTAATGCGCCCATCGGTATTGTATTCGAAGTAACCAATCGGCGCATCGTCATAAAGTTCTTCGAATCTCTCTTCACTTTTTTTCAAAGCCTCTTCTGCCTTTTTCCGCTCGGTGATGTCGCGGGCAATGCCTAAAATACCGATCACAGATTGATTCTGGATTTGAGGGGCAACCGTGAAGTCGGCCACCAGATAATCACCCGATTTCGTAAGAACTTTGAATTGGAAAGGCGCAATCTTTTCCCCTTTCAAAAAAAGCTGGAAGAGCTCCAGCCCTTGCGACAAATCGCTAGGATGGAGCATAGGG
This sequence comes from Thermodesulfobacteriota bacterium, assembly GCA_049684675.1. Taxonomy (GTDB): domain Bacteria; phylum Desulfobacterota; class BSN033; order BSN033; family UBA1163; genus UBA1163. Next base: position 14,100 of record JBAVGF010000280.1, read on the forward strand.
GCGAATTGTTTGTGTAACCATTCAGCCCCGGACCATCCAGTGATTGTTTCGAACGCCGGATTAAGTGAAGTGATCGTTCCGTCAGGAGCAAGAGTAAAGATGACGTCGGGTGCATTCTCAACAAGATTTCGGTAACGCTGTTCACTCTCTCTTAACGCCTCCTCCGCCCGCCTCCGGTCGGTGATGTCACGTATAATCCCTCTAAACCCTATCGGTTTATCTGATGAATCTTTTTGTAATAATATAGATGCCTCAATGTATCTTTTGGCCCCATCTTTTCTTATAATCTCATAACCATATCCATTGTGAGGTTCACCCGTTCTGTAGACCTCATTAAATGCTTGGAAAAGTCTCTTTGCGTTCTCTTTATCTGTATACTGCCGGTCATTCATGCCCATCAATTCCTCTTTGGGGTACCCAAATATCCGACACATCGAATCGTTGAAGAACGTGAAGTTACCGGCAGGGTCTACTTCGTAATAACCATCTTCGATGCTCTCAAGAATGGTTCGATATTTCTCCTCGCTCTGGCGCAGGGCTCTTTCCATTTGTTTGCGCTCGGTGACCTCCCGGGAAACGCCCCGGAATCCGACCGGTTTCCCCTCCGAATCCCTTATAAGAGATACCGACATCTCGTAAATTCCCTTCGTCCCGTCTTTTCTTACAAGTTCCGCATCCAATATCTCAATCGGTTTCCCTGTTTCATATACTTTCTTGTAGAGCTGATACATTTTTTCAGCGGTTGTTTCATCTTGATACTGCCGGTAGTTCATCCCAATCAATTCCTCTCTGGAATACCCGAGATGTCTGCAGATCGTATCATTAACGAACGTAAAATTACCGGCAAGGTCCATCTCATAATAGGCCTCCTGGATGTT
>JBAVGF010000281.1:0-12993 GCA_049684675.1 Thermodesulfobacteriota bacterium
GGCTCATCGCTTATTTTTACGGGTCTCAAAAGGATCTCCTGCCCGGTTTTGGTGGTCCGATAGGTTTCGAGATGCTCAGGATACTCCCCTTCCTTTCCCTCGATAAATGCCTGATCTTTATAGATAAGGGATGATTTTTTTGCCTCTTCGATCAGCCAGGGGCGAAATGCCGGATGAGCGATCGAGATCAATTCCATGGCCCGCTCCCGAAGGTTTTTCCCCTTGAGGTAAGCAATACCGAACTCTGTCACCACATACTGAACGTCGCCTCGATTGAGGGTGACCCCCGCCCCCTCTTTCAGAAATGGAACGATTCTTGAAACTTTTCCGTCCTCCGCTGTGGAAGGCAGGGTGAGAATGGTTTTGCCACGACGGGACAAAACGGCACTTCGCATAAAATCGGCCTGTCCCCCTATTCCACTGTAAAATAGCTTTCCAATCGATTCTGCAGTGGCCTGCCCGGTCAAATCGATCTCCAGAGCGCTATTGATGGCCACCATGTTATTCTGTTGGGCGATTACTAAAGGATTGTTCGTATAATCGATCGTCCTAAATTCTATGGCGGGGTTGTGGTGGATGTATTCATAGGTCTCCTTCTTGCCCATACAGAATGAAGCGACCGTTTTTCCGCGGTCGATGTTTTTCTTTGTGTTGTCAACCATACCTTTTTTCATCAACTCTACGATACCGTCGTTCAGAAGCTCTGTGTGGACGCCGAGATGGCTTTTGTCGTCAAGATTGGTAATGATTGCGTTGGGTATGTCGCCGTATCCAACCTGAATGGTATCTCCATCCTGAACCAGGCGCGAGACGTACTTTCCAATTCGCTGGGCGGTCTCACTATCCGCATCTGCCTCATATTCCAGCAGGGGCTCATCGTAAGGAATCATGAAATCAACGTCATCGATCCGGATAAACCCATCTCCTTGAACATGCGGCACGTTCGAGTTGACCTGAGCGATCACCAATGAGGCATTCTCCGCGGCGGCCTTGACAATATCCACGCTCACCCCCAATGTCAGATAGCCGTGATCATCGGGAGGGGATGTCTGTATCAGGGCGACATCGATCGGGATGACCCTTTGGTAGAAGAGATCCGGAACCTGTGACAGGAAGATGGGGGTATAATCCGCCGCGCCTTTGTTAACGGCTTCACGAGTGCTGTTTCCTACAAAGAAACCGTTATGCCGGAAATTACGACTGAATTTTTCATGCATGTAAGGAGCAATTCCAAGTGTCCACACGTGAAGTATTTCGGCATCGCAAAGGGCCAATGGATGGGCTTCGACGTATTGGGTGAGGGCCCGGACAAGATACTGAGGTTCGCCGCAGCCCGTGCCGATAAATATTCTGTCACCTCGCCGAATATGGCGGAGTATCTTTTCTTCAGACGCAAACTTCTTCGGGTATGTCATCTTGATCTCATCTATCTTCTTATTCATATCTTCTTGATACATATCCTCTGCTCCTTTAGGTGCTCCACTAAGAATCCAATCGGACTAAATGAAATATGGTGCGAGACGTGAATAACCTCCTGTCAGTACTATTATATATGATATTAGAATAACATTTGATATTCAATGACCGTGGACCGGGTCGGTTGACCACAGGGAATTCCGTGCATCATAATACGAACGCTTCCATAACAACAGGAGGCTTCCCTCAATTTCCGACTCAGGAAAAGGAGCAGGGCGTGAGGCTCCCGCTATAGACTATTCTTTGCAAAAGTTGGAGAATAATGAATGAAGAGAAAAGATACACCGAGGAGAAGAAGAACATGTATCGACCTGTTGATGAATCCGTCGTGAAACGCTTGACAGAGATCGCAGGCCCGAAGGCCGTCTTTACCGATGAGGAGAAGTTCCGTTGAGCGACAGGGCAATATCGTTGTTGATCATTTCTATTCTATGCATGTTTCATCGTCCGTGATAAAAAAAAGGGTGGAGAACGAATGGAGGAGGACTCATGGAAATAGGCACCAGGCTGTTCGATTGTATCTTCGATCCACGCTCGGTGGCCATTATCGGGGCATCCCCACACGATCTGGCAACGCTTGCGCAGATGAAAACAAAAATCCGGGATCGCCTGTTTCTGGTGAACCCGAAATATTCGGAAGTTCTCGGAAAGAAATGCTACCCAAGCATTCTGGACGTGGAATCCGAGATCGACTATGTCATTCTCGGGGTCTCTGCCTCGGCTTTGCCTAAAGTCTTGGAGGAGTGCATTCAAAAAGGTGTAAAGGTTGCACACATTTTTACTGCCGGGTTCAGTGAGACAGGAACCCCCGAGGGGATCGAACGGGAGAAGGAGCTGAAACGGATAGCGGCGGGCAGGATCCGGGTCATCGGCCCTAATTGCTTCGGGGTCTACTGTCCTTCCTCCGGGTTATCCATTGTTCCAGAGGCCCCCGCAGAGGCCGGCCACGTGGGGGTCGTTACCCAGAGTGGGAGCGTCGCCGAATCCTTCTCCTATTTTGCCAATACGAATAATCTCAGGTTCAGCAAGATGGTGAGCTATGGCAATGCCATTGATCTGGACGGCCCTGATTTTCTGGAATACCTGACCGGCGATCCGGATACGAAGATGATCGCTCTTTACATTGAGGGCACCCGGGACGGCGTGCGCTTGAAAACGGCTCTGGCCAAAGCAGCAAAGCAAAAGCCGGTGATCGCCATCAAAGGAGGGATGACGGAGCAGGGCATGAGGGCAGCTACCTCCCATACAGCTGCCCTGGCCGGGATCCCTGAAATCTGGAGGTCTCTCTTCAGACAGACCGGAGCGCTTCAAGTGGAGAGCTTCGATGAGATGGTAAACATCCTCATGGCTTTCGACATCTCTCCCCTCCCCGCGGGCCGAGCCGCGGCCATGATAACCAACTCCGGGGGGTTCAGTGTCATCCAGACGGACCTCTGTATGAAAGCGGGAATCGAGGTTCCCAGATTTTCCGAGAAGACCATCGAAGCGCTTCGGGCGCTGGTCCCCCTTGCGGGAACCAGTATCGGAAACCCCCTTGACGCCTGGCCCATCTACTATAATATATCTCCGTCGAGAAACATGGCTGATATCATCAAGATCGTGTCCTCAGACCGAGGCGTCCATTCTCTGGTATTTCAATTTGATCAGTTTCGCTATCTGAGGCGGGTCTTGGGTCGGAAAGTTGAGACCCATATGACACAACTCATCGACTTGATGGTTGAAGGATGCCAGCATACCCGGGAAAAGGAGAAGAAACCGGTATTCGTCACCGTTTCCTTGGACCCCTACCTGGAAGACGAGGAAGACAGACACTACAACCTTATGATAAAAAGGGCTTTCGCGGCAAGAGGTTTTCCCGTCTATTCAAACATGGACGCAGCGATAAAGGCTCTTTCCAATTTGTGCAAATTCAGTCAAATCCGAAGGTAGGCCTGTTGTTTAAGAAGGACCGGTTCGTCGATCCTTGAAATAGCTTCCAACCGGTCATAATAACGATCTCTTGACACGATCCTGTTTACCTCTGATGCCTACAAGAATTGAATCGCTTTCCGTGAGGTGAAAGCCGAATCCCTCAAGAAATAGCGGCAGGGTACTTCCCTCTTAGCTATTGAAACTTGAAAGGACATCTTGAAAAAATTCCGGAGAACCAGGATAATGAGGCAAAATAGGGGTCATGGGTTCAAGTGAAAGACTAAGAAATAGAAATTTTAGAACCCAACCCTTGAACCCTAGAACCCCCGAATCCTGGAACGCTGACATTCAAATGAAACATCAACCAAGTATCACCGTAGGTATCATGGACCGGCAGACAGAAGTCAATGGTCGTCTGGGTGGAGGTTTTCGCGGGGATAGATTCGGTTGCGTTTCTGGCCGATTTTCGGCAAAGGCAGAGGCAGGAGCAGTCGTGCTTTTCGATGACGCCCATCATGAAATTGCCCGCTCTCCTTCGATCAGACTCACCGCCCAAGAGGGCTCGACGTTTTCGCTTTTCAACGTCACCATCGGAAATCGCTTCCACTGGGAGAGGATAGAGGATCAGACTTTTCAGGGGGACCTGATTCTCCGGCCGCGCAAGGGCGGAACAATCTCGGCCATCAATGAAATCCTCGTCGAGGATTATCTGAAAAGTGTGATCTCCTCGGAGATGAGCGGTGCCGCTCCGATGGAATTTCTTAAGGCCCACGCCATCCTGTCCCGGAGCTGGCTTCTTGCGGCCCTTGATCGCAAGAAGAAAATAGAGGAACCACCCAAATCGTCAGAGAAGATCACCGATGAAGAGGTGATACGCTGGTATGATCGGGAGGAACACGACCTCTTCGATGTCTGCTCCGATGATCACTGCCAGCGCTACCAGGGGATCACGAAAATCGTATCCAAGCAGGCCGAAAAGGCTGCCCAGGAAACTCGCGGAAGGGTGATCTCCTATCGGAACGAAATCTGTGATGCCCGATATTCCAAAGCCTGCGGAGGAATCACAGAGCACTTCGACACGGCCTGGGATGACAGACGAGTTCCTTATCTCGAAAGTATTTCGGATGCACCCGTTCCGCATCACCCGATCGGGACGGAAGAAGAAGCATCGGCCTGGTTCCTTACGAACCCCGATGCCTACTGCAACACAAGGGCCGAGGGACTTCTCGGAGAAATCCTTCCTGACTTTGACCGCGAGACAAAAAGTTTTTTCCGCTGGAAGATCGAATATTCCCACAGCGAGCTGGAAGAGATCCTGCGAGCCAAATCGGGTTTCGATTTCGGCACTCTTCAGGAGATCGTACCCCTTCACCGTGGTCCTTCGGGCCGGATCTCCCGGCTGAGGATCGTTGGCTCGAAGAGGAGCATCATCGTGGGAAAGGAGCTCGAAATCAGGCGCTGGCTCTCCCGGACTCACCTTTATAGTAGTGCATTCATTGTGACGGGTGAAGCCGGGCAATTTACGCTTCATGGTGCTGGATGGGGACACGGCGTTGGACTCTGCCAGATTGGCGCGGCAGTCATGGCAACCCGGGGATTTTCAGCAGAGGACATTTTGAAACACTATTATCGGGGGACAGAAATACAAAAAATCTATTGAGGGTTCAAGGATTCGAAGGGTCAAGGGTTTGAGAAATTAAGATTCGAATGTGGAAAGTGGATGGTGGAATATAGATTTGGCCACTTTCGACTCTCTATGATCTACCCTCCGACGCTGACCCCTTGAACGCTTTGGTTATTAAAAAAACAATGCCCCTACAGAAACCGACATCCCGAAACCCCTGGGCCTGGGTCCCATCTCTATATATTGCCGAAGGGATTCCTTACGTCATGGCGATGACGGTATCGGTGGTCCTCTACAAGCGCCTTGGCATCTCGAACACCGACATCGCCTTTTACACAAGCTGGCTCTATCTCCCCTGGGTGATCAAGCCTCTCTGGAGCCCTTTTATCGAACTATTCAGAACGAAGCGCTACTGGATTCTTCTAATGCAGCTTCTCATCGGAGCGTCACTGGCCTGCATCGCGCTGACTCTCCCGGTTACCCGGTTCTTCCGATATACCCTTGCCTTCTTCTGGCTGATGGCCTTCGGCTCGGCAACCCATGACACCGCCGCCGACGGCTTTTATATGCTGGGGCTTTCGGAAGATTTCCAGGCCGCCTTTATCGGGGTGCGAACGATCTTCTACCGCATCGCCATGGTGGCGACCCAGGGCGGGCTCGTTATCTTTGCAGGTTACCTCGAGGGAAGCGGTCGTAACATCGCCACAGCCTGGTCCATCACTTTCTTTTTGGCAGCGGCGGTTTTTGCAACTCTCTTTCTTTATCATTTATTTGTTCTCCCCTATCCGCCTGCGGACCGTCCGGCCCAGCGAACCCCCTCGGCTTCCACCGCTAGGGAGTTCCTCCACATCTTCGGTCTCTTCTTCAAGAAAAAGGAGATTCTTGCCATTCTCGCTTTCTTTCTCTTCTACCGGCTCGCGGAGACCCAGCTTTTCAAGATGATCGCACCCTTTCTGCTCGACCCCCGCTCAAGGGGGGGCCTGGGGCTCGTCACACAGGATGTGGGAATCATCTACGGCACGGTGGGGATCATAGCGCTCCTGTTGGGAGGGCTTCTCGGCGGGTATGCCGTTTACCGAAAAGGGCTTAGGTTTTGGATCTGGATCATGGTCTGCGCGATGCATCTGCCCGATCTCGCCTTCGTCTATCTCTCGCAGGCCCTGCCTGAGAATTTTTATTTGATCAACCTGGCCGTTGCCGTGGAGCAATTCGGCTACGGCTTTGGCTTTACGGCATACACGATGTTCATGATCATGGTGTCCGAGGGGGAGTATAGAACGGTCCACTACGCTATCTCCACGGGGATCATGGCTCTGGGCATGATGGTGCCGGCCATGATGAGCGGCTGGCTCCAGGAGCAGTTGGGCTATCAGAACTTCTTCCTCTGGGTCATGGCCGCAACCATCCCTGGATTTATTGTGGCAGGGCTGGTAAAGATCGTCCCGGAGTTCGGAAAGAAAAAGGGGGTAGGAATTTAGCCCTTTGAAATGGAATATGGCAGGGACATCGGGCAAAGATACTTCCAAAACTTTAGAATGCGGTCTTTTATAGTTTATGGCATCGAGATGGAGAATGTTAAGCGTATGCTGCAATACTCCGGAGCCCAACCAAAGAACTAATAAAAGGTTTCCGCTCTAAAGTTTCTCCAGCATCTCTGCCCGATGTCCTGTCCGGGAATTTTATAGGGAGCTGAAGTGTTACAAAAGATATGAGGTGCCTTTGAAAGGACGACGGTTCAAGACGGCTTTCATCCTGGGTGCCGGGCTGGGGGCGAGGCTCCGGCCTCTGACGGAACGATGTCCGAAGCCACTTCTGGAGATCGGGGGACGTCCCCTCATCACCTACGCGATGAATCATCTCGTGAAAGTCGGCGTGGATCGCTTCATCGTAAACACCCACTACTGCCATGAAGTCTATTCGGAAAAGTTTCCTGATGGTCGATGGCGCGGTGTACCCATTACCTTTCGCCACGAACCTGTACTTCTGGACACAGCGGGAGGACTAAAAAACATCGAGGACCTCCTGGACGAGGACGAGGCCATTCTCTGCTACAACGGCGACGTGATGACCGATCTTCCCTTGCAGAGGCTCATTGAGGCCCATGAACAGAAGCGACCGGAGGTAACCCTTGCCCTGCGAAGCGACGGCCCTCTTCTCAATGTGAACATCAGTGAGACCGGTGAGATCTGCGATCTTAGGAATATCTTGGGACACACTTCGGGAAATCCTAGAGTTCAAAGCCGGCAATTCACCGGCATCTACGCCGTAGAAAAATTCTTCCTCCAGTACCTCGAAGCCTGTAAAATCGAATCCATCGTTTCGGCTTTTATCAGAAGAATCGTGGAAAAACCGGGATCCATCCGGGGGACCGTCATCGACGCAGGGGAGTGGCATGACATCGGCTCCATCGATGCCTATGAAGGATTGAAATTAGAAAGGATTCCAGGAATCGAGGATTCAAGGGATCAAGTGAAAGAATAAGCCCCTTGGCCCCTTGAATCCTGGAACCCCTCAGAAACGAATGATATCGCACGAAGACATGATCCGTTTTGCGAGGGAGGCCCTGGGAATTTCAGAATCCATCTCCATAGAGCTTTCATCCATCGAAGGCAGAGGCTCGGACCGGACTTTCTTCCGGATCAACTGGAACGACGGGGATTCTGCCATTTTGGTCCACTACGATCCGAAGCGTGAGGAGAACAGGTACTACGCTGACATTGCCACATTTCTCCGTGAGATCGATGTCCCGGTACCCCGGTTGATCCGCCATGATCCTGCCGGCTGTCTCATCGTCATGGAGGACCTCGGGGATACGGACCTCTGGTCTTTCAGGAAAACCCCCTGGGAAACTCGACGAGCCCTTTACGAAAAGACACTTACCATCGTGCACACGCTTCATTCCTTCCCCAAAGATGACTTCCCTTCGGGTCGTCTGAGGCTCGCCGAGGGCTTTGGCCCCCATCTCTACCGCTGCGAACGGGACTACTTCAGGGATCATTTTGTCTCGGATGTCTGCGGGATCAAACTTGGTCCTTCCTTCCAGAAGGAGCTCGAGGCAGAGCTTTCGGGCCTGGCCGAGCGACTTGCAGGGACAGTCCGCTGTCTCGTGCATCGGGATCTCCAGTCCCAGAACGTGATGATCCGCGACGGAGAACCCTTCCTCATCGACATTCAGGGGATGCGCTTCGGAAGCCCATTCTACGATCTTGGCTCGCTCCTCTGCGATCCCTATGTGGATTTTTCTGGAAGTGAGAAGGTTGAACTTCTGTCCTTTTACTACAGCCTATCGAAGTGGGATCTTGACTGGGCCGCTTTCCAGAACGCGTTCTGGGAAGCTTCCGCACAGCGCCTCATGCAAGCCCTGGGGGCCTTTGGATTCTTGGGCCTTAAGAAAGGGCTTAAAGCCTTCCTTGAGCATACCCCCTCTGGACTTCGTAATCTTCAATGGGCCGCCTCACAGGTGACATCTCTCCCCAGACTCCAGGAACTTTGCCAGGTATGCCAAAGGGCAATCGAAGAACGACCACAGGGCGTCTCTTCACTATGCTAAGGCCTGATAGGAGAAAAGATGACGAGCCTGGGAAATCAATCTTGGTTTGGTTAAATTTACGGGTGCGCCGTATGAGTGAATATCCGTCTCCCGAAAACCAATATGGCGATGGGTTCCGGTTGGATGATCTGGAATAGAAGGCATTTTAAAAAGGGCAAGGCTTACTTAGTGTCGAGGCTGATTGCCATAATCAGCCCCCGTCCGATCAGGTTGAAAGTTAAGTCGTATCGCAGCCAATATATTTCAATAATCCTGCAATATAGTTTCCCCATGTCGGCACCAGTTTGTCAATTTCATAGGCGAGCAGGGTTATTTCCCCGTTGTGAAATTTGGCATGCACTTCTTCCAGCTTCTGATATTTCAAGGGCCACGTTATTTTCCCGGATTGGTTGACCACATAAAAACTTCTTCGCTTTTCATCAATTTCAACTATCTGCAATAAGGATAGGCCATCGGCTGCCCAAAATTTAACTTCCTTATCCTTCATTTCCTTTAACTTTTCCCAACCAAAAGAACACTTCGAAAAAATCTCTATTATTTGGGCCATGGTCCCCCCTTGCTCTCCCTCTCCCCCCGAGAGCCCTTCCACCTCCTTCTTGCACCGGAGACCTCCGAATGCTCGACCCACGCAGAGATATCTTGATATTTTCCTCTCATACGGCAACCCCCGCCTTAAACACTATCCTTGTGAAAGGCCACCTAAAAAATTTTTCAGCTTGGCCATATCCTCCGGAGAGATATCAATGAATTTTACTCCACACCGATGATCCCCCCAGCCTTTACCCAAATGAATGTCCCTCCAAACCACTTCAGCCAGCACCTCGATAGCGCTCGATTCGGGACCCAAAGAGAGAGAAAGCTTCAACCTTAGATGTTGACTTACCTCCATCTGTTCGGGAAAATGAATCAGCAGCCCCCCCTCACTGATGCTGAGACTTCGGCCGGTACGACCGACGGATGAGTCGATTCGATAATATTCTATCGGCAAATCGACATTATAACGCGGATATCTTCTCCTTTCAAAATTGAGAATCCCACTCCGAGGTTTCGCCTCCTTCTCTTCCGCTTTCATTTGTGTGTCGCCCTTTTTGTACAAGTCTACTAAATTTCTCTAAAGAGATCAACAAGAATTTAGGGTGGCAAGAAATCTGAATATCGAAGGTGAGGGACAAGGGGCCGGTGCGGGCTTCATTCAGCCCGGACGGTTATCAAGAAAATTTTATCAAGAAAATTGTGACATTATGATAAAAGTTTGCTAAAATATTTAAATTATGTTTATCAGAAGCTTGGGCGCGACTTCACTTTTGGGTCTCCGGGGCACCGGTCGCATGGGCCTTTTTCTGACCAAAGCCTTGGTCTGCGCCTTGACTCCCCCACTCAAATTTTCCCGGGTCCTCCAGCAGACCCATTTTATCGGTTTCCAATCGACGTTGGTCATTTTCCTTACCGGGGCCTTTACAGGGATGGTTTTGGCCTTCCAGGGGTTTTATTCACTGACCCGGTTTGGTTCTGCTGCCCTCTTAGGACCCATGGTGGCCCTTTCGCTCATCAGGGAACTGGGGCCGGTTCTCTCTGCCCTGATGGTAACGGGAAGGGCCGGTTCCGCCATGACTGCCGAAATTGGGATCATGCGAATCACCGAACAGATCGATGCCATCGAGTTGATGGGCCTCAACCCCTTTCGATATCTCGTCGTTCCAAAATTCCTGGCGGCTATTCTTGCTTTGCCCCTGCTTGCGGCCATTTTCGATGTCGTCGGCATTTTCGGAGGCTATCTCATAGGCGTGAAGCTTCTTGGCATCGGCGTAGGCACCTACTTTGGGGAAATAACCGCCTATGTAGACATGAAAGACATACTGGGTGGAATTTACAAATCCCTCAGCTTCGGGGCGCTGATCGCCTGGGTTTGCTGTTATAAAGGCTACTATGCCGGATTCGGTGCGGAGGGCGTCAGCAAGGCGACCACACAGGCCGTGGTCCTTTCATCGGTGTTAATCCTTGTCTGGGATTATTTTATGACCTCGTTACTATTTTGAGACCCATCATGATCAAGGTTGAAAGCATCCGTAAGTCATTTGACGGCCTCGAAGTCCTCAGAGGTGCGACCCTTGAAGTGGCAAAGGGAGAAATTCTCGCCCTGATCGGGAGGAGTGGCTACGGCAAGAGCGTTCTCTTAAAGCATGTGGCCGGGCTGATGAGACCTGATCGAGGCCGTGTCCTGATCGACGGCAAGGACATAGGCTCCTTGAGGGGAAAAGAATTGGAGCAAGTGAGGAGCCGTTTTGGTTTTGTCTTCCAAAACGGTGCCCTCTTTGACTCCTTAACGGTCTTTGAGAATGTAGCCTTCCCGCTCAAGGAGAAGACAAAATTGAGTGAAGAGGAAATTAAGAGCAGGGTCTTGTCGATTCTCGATGAGGTGGGTCTGAGGGCCACAGAGAATAAGTATCCAGCGCAGATCAGCGGGGGGATGATCAGGCGGACCGCTCTGGCCCGGGCCTTGGTGAGAAGTCCTGAGATCATGCTTTTTGACGAACCGACCACAGGACTCGACCCCATCATCGGACGAACCATTCTTAACCTTATCGATTCCTCTCACAGGCGGTTTGGATTCACTGGAATCATTGTCACCCATGAGATACCGAAGATATTTGATATCGTCCAAAAGGTAGCGATGCTGCACGAAGGGCGAATTCTAATCGTCGCATCTCCCCAGGGGATATTGTCATCCAGTGATCCGGTTGTTCAGCAATTCATTTCCGGAAGCATCGAAGGTCCCATCCAGTACCACTGATGGTTCCGGACAGGATGTTCGGAGGTAACATGAGAAAATTTGATCTGGAGCTCACAGTGGGATTATTTATCATCGCAGGACTCATCTGTTTAGGTTACCTCTCTATCAAACTCGGGAAATTGGAGATTGTGGGAGAAAGGGGATATGAAGTCTACGCCCTGTTTTCCAACAGCGGGGGGCTAAAAATCGGTGCACCTGTCGTGATTGCAGGCGTGGACGTAGGGCGCGTTAAGAACATCTCTTTAGATCATTATCAGGCCCGGGTTGTCTTGAATCTTCCCTGGAGCGTTAAAATCCAAGAAGACGCCATCGCCTCCGTCAAGACCAAGGGCTTAGTCGGCGAGAAGTACATTGAAATCTCCCCTGGAGGTTCGGAAAATAATATCCAACCGGGAGCCCGAATCCGGGAGACGCAATCCCCCGTCGACTTAGAGGAGTTGATTTCCAAGTTCGTTTTTGGGAAAATATAAAGAATGGCTCGAGAAAGGTTTCTATGAATCTTGCTTATTTCCGTCGAGGTCTTATTCTACTCCTTCTGGTCTTTGGAATCGCCCTTCCCGTGTGGGCGGGGGAGCCTACTGACGAGATTAAGCAGACCACCGATAAGATTCTTTCCATTCTCACCAATCCGTCCCTGAAGGGGAGCTCCAAAACTGCAGAAAGAGAAAAGCTTATTCGCCAAGCGATAGATGAGCGATTCGATTGGGAAGAAATGGCCCGCCGGTCTCTTGCGAGATATTGGGATCAGAGAACCGACGGGGAGAAAAAGGAATTTGTCCGGCTCTATTCTGACTTGCTGGAACGAACCTATATGGACAAGGTCGAGGGGTACTCAGGGGAAAAGGTGACCTATGAGGGAGAGTCCATTGACAATGGGTATGCGGTAGTAAGGGTTAAGATCGTAACGAAGAAAAACACCGACATTCGTGTTCACTACCGGCTGAAGAGAGTAGAGAATAAGTGGCTTGTCTACGATGTCTCCATTGAGGGGGTAAGTCTCGTCAACAATTACCGGACACAATTCAACAGCATCATATTAAAATCCTCTTACGAGAATCTGGTCAAAAGACTGAAAGAAAGGGTCGAATCAAAGTGAGGCTTTGCTGGATCCATCCATCAGTGAGGTCAGAGGGAAAAAGACACCATTATTCCAGAGTGGAGGTGAAGGGATGAAGATTGTTTGCCCGGTCTGTTTTCTTTTAGCGCTATGTTTTGTCATGGCTCCTGGTCCGTGCATGGGATCTGCTTCCTCCGAGTCTGCCGTTTCGACATTGCCCTCAGACGAAGCCAGCTCCATGTCAATAGCCATGGAATCTTCTGAACCTCCAGGGGAAGAAACGTCATCGGAATCTCTTCCCCCCGCAGGGCCTTCTCCTTCTGCTGACCGGGAGGACGAGCCGGTTCAGACCTTCATGACGGAGGTACCCCCCCAGTCCTCGCCGCCCGAAGAACCCGCGGCAGCCATCGCTGACCCGCTGGAACCCGTGAATCGCGCCTTTTTCCACTTTAATGACAAGCTTTATTTCTGGGCTCTTAAACCCGTTGCCACCGGCTACAAGGCCGTCATCCCCGAGGATGGAAGAATTGGGGTCCATAACTTTTTCTCCAACGTAACGACCCCTGTCCGTCTGGTCAACTGTT
>JBAVGF010000282.1:0-3993 GCA_049684675.1 Thermodesulfobacteriota bacterium
CTTTTAAGATTCCAAGAATGTCTGTAAACCAGAGTCGAATAAATTTGACATCATTCTCCTTCGCCAACTTCAAAACATTTTCTTTTTCTTTATCCATCTCTTCCTCCTTTGGAATCCGCCGAGCCCCTTTTCATAATCGGGGTGACGGAGAATGGTTAAAATAGCGCCCCTTGCTGAACCCGCATGTCTTCTGGAAAGAGACGCCCTTGCCTACTTGTGCACTCCGATGTATTTGGGGTGGATTTAAGAGCAAATAATATGCCATTTGCAACTTATTGGGTGAACGAATTTTGTATTTATAACTTACTGAAATCAAATATAATTAACTTGACCCACAAAAACAAGGTCATCTGAGATAGGAGTTGAGACTAGAAACAAATGATGCATTTTAGGCAGGCTGCTTAAAAAAAGACAAGAGATTTAATATTCCGATATAAAAGGATTGACAAAGACGAAGCGTTTTCATAGATTTAAGGAAAAGGTCAAATCGAAAAATTCGGGAGAAAAATTTTATGGATTTAGACAAATTCTTGGAGTTGACGAAAAAGATGGATTCAAAAAAGAAGGGAAAGAAAGAAGAGATGGAGAAGTTTCAAAAATTCTTTGAGCGATTCCATCTTTTGAACCGGTCCTATTTGGATAAAGAGACCTTTGAGAAGGCTCATGGGTCTGTCTCATCCATGGCAGAGGCAGTTGCAAACACAATTCAATATTTAGACGCTGAGATTACCCGGCTGAGAAATAAAAGGTTGAAACTGCCTCTTGAAAATGTAGAATTTGGTGAGTTGCAAAAAATCCAGAATAAAAACGAAATGCTGATGAAAGACTATCTGGCCGGGTAAAAACAGGGACACATCCCATTTTTGGCAAAACAGATGGAGGTATCGAATATATGGGATGTGTCCCTGTTTTTACTGGAGGAATAAGTTGATGCGGTCCATTCGGGAAATCTTAGAATCCAAGAGTGTTGCGGTCGTCGGGGCATCGAGGGACCCAGAGAAGCCGGGAGCGCAGCTCCTCAAGGTTTTAAAGAGAGTCGGATATCAGGGTCGGGTGGCGGGCGTCAATCCACAGGGAGGAGAAGTTTTTGAAACCCATCTCTATCGCAGTCTGGAAGAGGTCCCTTTCCCCGTTGACTTGGCGGTTTTACACATTCCCCCACGGTTGATTGCTGAAGCTTTGAGGGAATGCGCTCGTAAAGGAGTAAAAGGAGTGGTTATTTCCGCGGAGGGGTTTGCGGAGACCGGTTCCCAGGGCGCAAAATACCAGGAAGAGGTGAAAGACATCCTCCGATCGACGGGCATGAGAGGGTTTGGTCCTAACACCTTGGGCCTGGTGAACACGGAGAATGGATTGACCACATCCTATTTTGCCACCCCCCGCATGATGAAGCCCGGGCCCATTGGATTTGCTGCCCAATCCGGGATTTTCATAGGAGCCCTCCTCCGTTATTTGAGCTCTTTTGAAGGTTGCCAGCTTTCCAAAGGAATTGGGCTGGGCAACAAGGTGGATGTGAACGAATCCGATGCCTTGTCCTATTTGATGGATGACGAGCAAACGGAGATTATTGGGATGTACCTGGAGGATGTGCGGGACGGGCGGCGATTTTTGGAAACAGTCAAGAAGGCGGCGGCCAAAAAACCTGTGCTCATGATCAAAGGGGGACGAACTCAGGAAGGGGGCCGGGCCATGGCCTCCCATACTGCCAGCATGGCAGGGGAAAACGCCGTGTTTGAAGGAGCCATGCGTCAGGCAGGTGTCTTGCGTATGACCGGGATCGATGATTTCATCCGGACGCTAAAAGGATTTCTAAACATGCCCCTTCCTAGAGGAGGGCGACTTGCTTTTGTCACCTACAGCGGGGCACAGGCCATCATGAGCATCGATGCTGCGATAGAACATGGGCTGCGGGTGGCCCGTCTGGGGGAGGCTACGCGAGAAAAAATTTCCAGGGTGATCGCCACCCCTTCCAAAACCCGGAATCCTGTGGACCTTTTTCCCGACATGCTGGCTCACGGATTTGAGAAGACCTCCTTGGAGATTTTGAAGGCTCTCTTGGAAGACGATGGGGTGGACGGAATAATCTGGATCTCCTTTGCCAATAGGGGGCCTGAAATCTACCGGCCTATGGCGGACCTCCTTTTACAACAACGCCCCAAGCCGGTCTTCTTCTCCCTTTTGGGAGCTAAAAAAGACTTAGAGACCTGCGAGGGCTTTCTGGAAGGAAACCGCCTTCCCTGCTACGATTTTCCAGAGCATGCCGTTCAAGTCTTTGCCCATATGTGGAGATATCGTACGGTGAGGAGAAAGAACCAAGCCGACGAAGGCATAGGGCGGAAGGCATAAAGTGTAAATGGTGAGTTAAGAGTGAAGCCCCCGGCCATCCCGTCAAGACGGGACAGGCACGCGGGGGCTTCCCGGGGCACGTAGTGGCGAGCGGAAAGCGAGCAAGGAAATACTATTCTAATTGTGCCTTTTGTCCCCGCCTGCAAGGCGGGGACAAAAGGCACTTGCCGGTCAGGGTACCAACACGATCTTCCCAAATGCCGTTGCTTCTGTAACCCTTCGGTGAGCACGGGGAGCATCCGACAAGGGCATTTCCTGGCCGATGACCGGCCGCAGTGTGCCATTCTCCAAACCGGCATGGATGGCAGCATGAATACTGGCCGCTTCGCGCTCTGTCGCATTGAAAACGGACATCCCCAGGATTGCGGCTTCCCGGCCGATTGCGTCGCGAGGATTCACCTCTACAGTGCCCCGGCTCCCAATGACCACCACCCGGCCACCTGTGGCCAGGATCCCTAAGTCCTTGCCCAGGTTCACATTGGCTAACAATTCCAGAATAACGTCCACACCACGGTTCTCTGTGAGTCTGAGAACCTCCTCAAAATGATCAGGGCTGCGATGGTCCAAGACGTGAAGGGCTCCCTGCTCAGCGGCGAGCTGACGCCCCTGCTCAGTCCCTGCGGTTCCTATGACCATCATTCCTGCGGCTCGGGAGAATTGCAATGCTGCAATCCCCACGCCGCCGCTGGCCCCGTGAACCAAGACAGCTTCTCCCGGTACGGCTCGTGCACGCTGGAAAAGGGCGCGATAGGCGGCGCTGTAAGGCACATTCAAGGCTGCGCCCTGGGAATGAGTGACCTCGGGGGGCAGAGAATGCACTTGGGATTCTAAACAAAGCGCCTTCTCAGCATAGGCACCGCTGATTGTTCCGGCGGTGTAAATCCTGTCGCCTACCTTGAAGCGTTTAACCCCTTCACCCATGGCCTCGATTGTTCCAGCGGCGTCGCTGCCAGGGGTGCAGGGTAGGGTGGGTCTTATGGGATAGAGTCCTGCCCGAATGTAAGTATCCACCGGGTTGACTCCTGCAGCTTGAACCCTAACCAAAATATGTCCAGGGCCGCACCGGGGGTCTGGAACCTCTTCAAGTCGCATTACTTCCGGCTCGCCGAACTCATGAACCCGTATCGCCTTCATCAATTCCCTCCGTTATCTTACCCCCTTTCCTCTCGCAAATTTCTTGCTTGGGATGGGGTGGGGTCCCCATATCTGGGGAAATCGGTATAGCCAACCTTGTCGAAGGAGTACCACACCTTCATGTCTGCCGACGGATTCAAAGGCCAGCCATTGGCAAAACGCTCCACAAGGTCCGGATTGCTGATAAAGGGTCTGCCAAAGGAGATCAGGTCTGCATGGCCAAGCCGAATTGCGGTCTCCGCGGTTTCCTGGGTGTAGCCGCAATTTCCCATCAGGGGACCTCCAAAAACCTCCCGGAATTCCTTTAATGTCATCGGAGAACCGAGTCCATGAAAGCCAAACGCAAGACCATCTACGACATGGAGGTAAGCGATTTTGTGACGGTTAAGCTGTTTGGCAACATAAAGAAAGGTTTCACGAAAATCGGGCGAGCCCATGTCATTGAAACTACCGTTCGGCGTTATGTGCACACCAACCCTGCCCGATGTCCAGACAGTTGAAACCGAGATGACG
>JBAVGF010000283.1:0-1585 GCA_049684675.1 Thermodesulfobacteriota bacterium
GGATGAAATCTCTGAGACCCTCCTGAGAAAGGAAGGTTTCAAGCTTGAGCGGATCGTCTCGGCGGGTCAGGCAACGCCGGAGGGGGAATGGTATGATCAGGATACTGAAGAATGGGTCATCCTGCTAAGTGGCAGTGCCGGGTTGTTATTTGAGGATGAAGAGGAAGTATTCATTATGAACGCCGGCGATTATGTCCAAATCGAACCTCACCATCGGCACCGGGTTGAATGGACAGACCCTGAGCAGAAAACTGTCTGGTTAGCAATACATTTTAAATAAAATACGATGAATTCCTCCTTCCCCGTTGGAGACTGTGTCATAATCATGATGGACGGGCAGATGCAGACGGAACAGACAGTAAGGCTCCTCAGCTTCAGAATGCGGTTTCTTAGAGTTATGGGTAATCGGCCTTCTTGCAAAGGGGACCTTTTCAAGGAATTACAGCCCAGAAGTTGACTCGTAAAAGGTTTCCGCTCTGAAGCTTTGTCACCCGACCGTCTGTTCCGTATTGTGGCGGAAATGGTTTCTCGTTAATTATGACCCAGCCTCCAAAGCGGGAGGAGACTAAAGGGGATCGGAGAAAAAATGAAGAAGAAACTTCTGGTGATCGGAGGGGTTGCCGCAGGCCCCAAGGCAGCCGCCAAGGCAAGGAGATGTGATCCTGAGATGGAGATCGTGGTTTACCAGGAAGAAGATGACATCTCTTATGCTGGTTGTGGACTTCCTTATTATATCAGCGGTGTCATCGAAGATCGGGAAGAGTTGATTTCCAGGACGCCCGGTAAATTTGCCCAGGATGGAATCAAGATCCTGAAAAATCGCAAGATTGAAAAAATTGACCTCCAGAACTCAACCGTTTTAGGTAGAAGAGTTGGATCGGGAGAGACCTTTACGGATCAGTTTGATCGATTAGTCATTGCCACCGGAGCCTATCCCATTCGGCCTAAGATTGAGGGCATTGATCTGAAGAATGTCTTCTATCTCCGTTCCATCTTCGATGCCGATGCCATCTTCGGGCAGATTCGATCAGAAGGCATCCAAAATGTGGTGATCGCCGGAGGAGGCTATATCGGACTTGAGATGGCTGAATCGCTCGTTCATTTAGGCAATAATGTAACGATTGTTGAATTGGCACCTCAAATCTTGACGCTCTTCGATGAAGATTTTGCCGGCATCCTTCGTCAATACCTGGAGAAGAAAGGGGTGAAGATCTTTACCTCGGAGGGTATTAAAGCATTGAGAGGGAAAGAAGGGAAGGTCACTCATGTTCAAACCATGGCGCATGAAATTGAGGCGAATGGGGTTTTGATGAGTCTTGGGATTCGTCCTCAGGTTGAATTGGCAAAAAAGGCGGGATTAAGGATTGGTGAGACCGGAGCGATCTGGGTTAATGAGAAAATGGAGACAAGTGCCGAGGGAGTTTATGCGGCGGGCGATTGCGCAGAGACGACGAACCTCATAACAGGGAAGAAAGTTTGGATCCCCCTGGGCTCTACCGCGAATAAACAGGGGAGAGTGGTCGGGGTTAATGTCTGCGACGGAAATGCTACCTTTCCCGGGGTGATGGGAACAGCGATCTTTAAG
>JBAVGF010000284.1:0-3699 GCA_049684675.1 Thermodesulfobacteriota bacterium
CAATAGGGCTGATAGGTGTTACCCTGGCGGGAAGCTTACTTATTGTGGCTGCTAAACCGGCTGATTCTTTAAGATGGGTGCTTTCTGGGTTTAGCAATGGAACGGTATGGCTGATCTTTATAGCATATATGTTTGCCATGGGTTATGAAAAGACGGGCCTGGGGCGTCGTATTGCCCTGAGTCTGGTGAAGTTGTTAGGGAAGAAGACCTTGGGTCTTGGCTACGCCGTAGCGATAGCGGATTTGATTCTGGCTCCTTTCACCCCCTCCAACACAGCCCGCAGCGGAGGTACGATCTTTCCCATCATTAAGAACATTCCACCCCTTTATGGTTCTCTCCCCGGGGAGACAGCGCGCAAAATTGGTTCCTACATTATGTGGACAGCACTTGCATCAACGTGTGTTACCAGTTCAATGTTCATAACGGCCCTGGCGCCCAATCTCCTGGCATTGGATCTGGTCAATAAAACGGCAAAGGTAAGCATCACCTGGACCGAATGGTTTGTCGGTTTTTTACCGGTTGGGCTACTGCTTTTCTTGCTTGTACCCTCTCTTGTGTATAAGATCTACCCACCTACCGTGAAAGTGAGTGAGGATGTAGTCGTTTGGGCTAATCAGGAATTGTCTAAAGCAGGCAAAATAACACGTAAGGAATTGATCATGGCCCTCCTCGCTATCTGCGCCCTCACCTTGTGGATTTTTGGCTCCAGCTGGTTTGATGCCACCACAGTAGCCCTTATGGTGCTTTGCCTCATGATCCTTACAGGTATTATCAAGTGGGATGATGTCCTGAGTTATAAGCAAGCCTGGAATGTGCTGGTCTGGTTTGCCACACTTGTTACCCTGGCCGATGGTCTGAGATTGGTGAAATTCCTCGACTGGTTTGCTGCCATCACTGCAGGAGCCCTGAAAGGCATGCCTGTTGTAATGGTCGTGGGCTCTTTTGTCGCTATCTTCTTCATTATCCATTATATGTTTGCCAGTTTGACAGCGCATACAACGGCTTTGCTTCCGGTATTCTTAGTGGCCGGCATGGCTGTGCCTGGAATGCCAGTAAAACTCCTTGCCATGATGTTTTGTTACACACTGGGTCTTATGGGTATCATAACGCCATATGCAACAGGGCCGTCCCCCATCTATTATGGAAGTGGGTATATAGAACGTAAGGATTTCTGGATCCTCGGACTGATCTTTGGACTGATATTTCTTATTGTTTTCCTTGTGATCGGTTACCCATATATGACATGGGTCGTAACATGAACCCTTTTCGCCGTAAGCTTTTCTTTTCATGACAAAATGATGGTGGAGAGTAGCAGGTGTAGTCTTCAGCCCTCTTTTCTGAAAAGGAGACAGTAAATGCCAACCGGACATAAACACAAGATAGCGGTAATAATGGGGGATGGGATCGGTAAAGAGGTGGTGCCCGAGGGCAGGCGAGTGCTGGATGTCGCGGGCGAGAGGTTCGGCTTCAAGCTCGTGTGGACACCGTTCCCCTGGAGTTGTGAATATTACAACTCAACGGGTGAGATGATGCCGAAAAACGGACTTGATATACTGAAAGAGTATGAAGCAATCTTCTTCGGCGCGGTCGGTTACCCTGGTGTTCCAGACCATGTGTCGTTGTGGGGGCTGCTCATTCCCATAAGAAGAGGCTTTCAGCAGTATGTAAACTTCAGACCCGTTAGAAACATGAGGGGCATTACAAGTCCCCTGCGTAATATCGAAGCGGAAAAAATAGATTTCTGTGTGGTGAGAGAGAATAACGAGGGTGAATATTCAAACATTGGCGGAATAATGTATGAGGGGACCGACCAAGAATTCGTAGTTCAGGAAGCGGTTTTCACCCGTAAGGGTGTTGAAAGGATAATGAGATTTGCGTTCGACCTGGCTCGAAAGAGGGAAAAGAAAAAGGTTACCTCCGCCACGAAGTCGAACGGAATTGTTTTCACCATGCCCTACTGGGATGAAATATTCAAAAGAATCGCGAAGGAGTACGAGGATGTGAAGGCTGACCAGTACCACATAGATGCTTTAGCGGCTATGTTTGTACTTCATCCAGAAAAATTTGACGTGGTGGTGGGCAGCAACCTGTTCGGGGACATCCTCTCCGACCTGGGTCCAGCTCTGGCGGGCAGCCTCGGCATTGCGCCTTCGGCCAATCTTAACCCCGAGCGCAAATTCCCTTCCTTGTTCGAACCGGTCCACGGTTCGGCTCCTGATATTGCAGGCAAGGGGATTGCAAACCCCATTGGCCAGATACTCTCCGGGGCCTTGATGGTCCGTCAGCTGGGATATCCTGAAGCGGCAAGAACAATAGAAAAAGCTGTGGAGGTCGCGGTGGCGGACAGAAATATAAGAACCCGGGATCTGGGCGGCGAGGCATCGACACAGCAGATGGGGAAAGCTATCGCCGAACTGGCGGCAACTATATAATAAGAGGAGGTATATAGTCTCTTCAAATTCCAGTCCAAGAGAAATGGATAAGTTTAGAATCTTAATCGTGGAGGACAACGGTCTACTTTTGATTTTTACCAAATGTCTACTTTTGTTTTTTACGGAACATGGGCGTGATGTGAGCTTGAATTCCTGACGGGAAAATGGGTAAATAAATAGATAAAGATAGGATAGAAATGGAAATAGACCGGGACCTTCTCAAGGAGGGTTTTACGTCGGGCATTCACAGGGGTTGGTATGGATTTATCTGGATGTTGAAGATTCTGATTCCTATCTCTCTGCTGACCGCTTTTCTCGAATGGAGCGGGGTGATCTACTGGATCAATTTTCTCATCCAACCGGTGATGGACTGTCTCCGGTTACCCGGAATGGCGGCCTTCCCTCTCGTGATCGGGTTTATCGCGGGCATTTATGGTGGGATTGCTTCCCTATCGGTTCTTCCCTTTACCAAGGATCAGATGACGCTCGTTGCCATCTTCATGCTCATTGCCCACAATCTGATTCAGGAAGGAGTGATCCAGGGAAAGTCAGGCCTTCATCCCTTAAAAGCCACTCTTTTTCGCCTCGGAGCGGCCATGGTCACGGTTTTTGTGGCTGCGCAATTTCTAAACCCGATCTCCGAATTATCAGGATCGATGCAATTCCCTTCTCCGTTCTCGGAGCCATTCGTTATGATGTTAAAGCATTGGGGTATTTCCACCCTCTATCTCACGGTCAGAATATTTTTCATTCTCATGGGTATTCTGATCGTATTCGAGATGCTGAAAGTCTCGGGCTGGATGGACCCCATCTTAAAAGGCCTCACGCCACCCCTTAAGGTTATGGGACTCAGTCAGAGGGTGGGCCTTCTCTGGATCACGGGGGCCTTTTTCGGGGTGGCTTACGGCGCTGCGGTTATTGTGGGAGAGGCGAAAAAGGGTTATCTAACAAGGGACGAATTAGAAAGACTTCATGTTTCCATTGGCATTAACCATTCCATAATCGAAGACCCCGCCCTTTTCATGACCATGGGTCTGAATGCTTTTTGGCTCTGGGTCCCGCGATTGATCATGGCCATTCTTTTCGTTCACCTCTTGAGAGTGTGGCAATGGTCTGTAAACAGATTCATCCATCAAACTTCTTAGCGGGTTGATCAACCTCCTTTGAGTACCTTGGCCGGATTTTCCATGAAGGTCTTATAAATCCGGTGGTATTCCGTATCTTCATACCGGAGTAACAGCACTCTGGTCAGGCCATTGACACCACA
>JBAVGF010000285.1:0-6960 GCA_049684675.1 Thermodesulfobacteriota bacterium
CCACCGATTAGGTCAAAGCTAAGAAAGAGTTTTCCGAAGAGATTAGTGTCCCGTCGCCATTGAAACGGAATATAAGGGAGGAATATACATGCGGAAAAATGTTGCATTGCCGACGAAAATTGGCAATAGGAAAGAGCGAGCCTTCGGTAACATATTGAATCTTATTAGGAATAAACACAAATGCTTCTCGGCATTAATCTTGCTCATATATTTTGGTTCTAATCTATCCTGAGGTTTTGCCATGTTCCGAAGCATCAGGCTTAAACTTACTGTATTCGTCATTCTGCTTCTCATCTTTACCACCCTTGCCTTTTCCATCGTCACAGTCAAAATCATGAACAAAACTATTCTCAACGAGATTATTAAAAGGGCTGAGACGTCGAGCAAAAGTGCCGCTGCTGTGGCAGCATACAGTCTCGTCTCCGGCGACTCATTGGGTATGGACCACATCATCTTTAAAGGGAAGGGCTCAAATAACGATGTCGAATACATGGCCATTGTTGATAAGAAGATGAGAATCCTCGCCCATAGTGACATCAAAAAGAGAGGGGAAGTTCTGAAAGAGGCTGATGGACGTATACTCAAAAATAACGGAGATGGAACCATCGTAAGAGAAATCCCTTTCTCCAAGGATAAGATTTTCGAGATTTATACTCCTATTCTCTTTAACGGTAAGTCGCTGGGTAGCGTCCGTGTAGGAGTGAATAAGTCGGTTCTCCTAAACGCTCAGAGTTTAGCCCGCAAACGAATCTTCTGGGTTTGTGCTTCCATTCTTCTTGTGGCGGTGATTGGTGTTATTGGAATCTCCATTCTCATCACTAGGTCTATCCAAGAACTTGCCTCAGGTGTGGAGCAACTTGAACAAGGGAAATGGGGCAGATCTCTTCGGGTTTATTCTAGAGATGAACTTGGAAAATTGACAGAAAGTTTTAATAAAATGAGTAGAACCATCATGGAACAGCAAGAAGAAGTTTCGAAATATACTCGACAACTGCAAACGCTGTCGGAAAATGCTCCGTTCGGTATGGTGATGATCGATAAAGATGGTACATTTAAATACATCAATCCTAAATTTAGAGAATTGTTGGGTTATGATTTAAATGATATTCCTAATGGAAAGACTTGGTTTAGGAGGGCATACCCCGATCCTACCTATAGACACCATGTTATTTCAACCTGGATTGATGATTTAGAAGGTTTCAAGTCAGGAGAAAAAAGACCGAGGACTTTCACTGTAACGTGCAAAGATGGAACGGAAAAGATCATCAATTTTATCCCTGTCCAATTGGAGACCGGAGAAAATTTGATTGCCTGTGAAGACATTACCGAGCTCAAGCGAGCGGAGGAGGAGAAGGCAGTTCTTCATGAGCAGCTTCGGCAATCGCAGAAAGTTGAGGCCATCGGTCGCTTGGCGGGTGGAATTGCCCATGATTTTAATAATCTCCTCACCGTCATCAAAGGCTACAGCCAACTCTCCAGCTTCGAACTTAAAGAAGGTGACCCTTTGAGGGTAAATATAGATGAGATACAGAATGCTGCGGAACGTGCAGCAAGTCTGACGCGACAGCTTCTGGCCTTCAGTCGTCGCCAGGTTATGGAGATGAAGGTCCTTGATCTGAATACTCTTTTGAGAGATCTGGAAAAGATGCTCCGCCGCGTGATTGGTGAGGACATCGAAATGGTCATCCAGCTGGCAGAGGATCTTGGAAGGGTAAGGGCAGATGTAGGACAGATCGAACAGGTCATCATGAATCTTGCAGTCAACGCCAAGGATGCGATGCCCTCCGGAGGGAAACTTACCATCGAGACGGCCAATGTGGAGTTGGACGAATCGTATGCTCGTAGTCATGTTGACGTAAGACATGGTCACTACGTCATGTTCTCGGTCAGTGACACAGGGGTGGGAATGACCCCAGAGGTTAGAGAGCGGATCTTTGAACCTTTCTTTACAACAAAGGAGATGGGTAAAGGGACGGGATTGGGTTTGTCGACGACCTACGGGATTGTGAAACAGAGCGAAGGACACATCTGGGTCTATAGCGTACAGGGGAAAGGCACCACATTCAAGATTTATCTTCCCAGAGTGAATGAACCTCTGGAGGAGATAAGGAAAGAGGTCTTGAAGGAAGAACTTCCTCGTGGGAACGAGACGATTCTAATAGTGGAGGATGAGGAGGATGTCCGAAAATTGGCTGGGAAAATTCTTGAGAAGCAGGGATACAGGATCTTAGAAACTTTTAATGGGGATGATGCCTTAGTCGCTTGTAAAAGGCGTAAAAGTCCAATCCATCTAATGTTGGCCGATATCATAATGCCTGGAATGAGCGGCTCTGAGTTAGCTAAACTTTTGAAACCTCTCTATCCTGAGATAAAGATTCTATATATGTCAGGCTATACCGATAATGCTGTTGTCCGTCATGGAGTTCTGGAAAAAGGAGTAAATTACATCCAAAAGCCTTTTACAATGGAGGGACTGGCAAGAAAAGTGAGAGAGGTGCTGGATAAAGATTCTGACAAATACCCCTAATATTCACAAGATGGATTTGGTGTCGTGGCTGTATTGCATGTTTACTTTCAGTATTATCGTTGCTTCTTCCAGTGACACTCTTGTCCCGTATAGGTGACATGATGATCTGGTTCCGCAGGGTATCGATCTTCCTTTCAGTCCTCCTACTTTTCTCATTTTCCTCATGCGGATATGTGAAAAGAACACAGGTGAGGAGTGCCATTGATGAAGCTCACCAGGAGCTTAGATCAGGCGATTTTCAGAAGGCCTTGGACACATACCAATTGGCGTACCAGAAATATCCGAAAGATTCTGAGATACTGAAAAACTACATCGAAACCATCGAATCCATGAAGGCCCAGGGGGACGAGGCCTTTGGCAGGGAGAATTTTGCTCAAGCCCAAATCACCTATGATCTGCTGTTGAAGAACTTCCCCCGGTTCAGCGACTTTGCCAACCTGCTTTCGTTCAAAAAAAACTTCTTAGTTACAAGACTCAAAATGAGCCGAATGCTTCCGGCGGAGACGCAAGCTCGATTCTGTCTGAAAAACGGAGATGTTCAGAAGGGGATCGATATCTACAGAGGTCTCATCCAGCAATACCCATGGGATACAACGGTGCGTAACGGCTATGTAAGCCTCTTGGAGTCAATCAAAGGGCAGGCAGACCTTGAATTTGAACGTAAAAATTTCGCCCAAGCGGGAAGGACCTACAGAATTCTCTCCAAAAACTACTCCTCTCTCAACCACCTTAAACACTTCCTTTCATACAATGCTGAGTTATTGAATGCAGGAATCGAAACGTGCCGAAAGATCCTGTTTGAGGATGGTCTCGAACAGTATCGATCTGAAAATCTAAGTCAAGCCATTGCGATCTGGAGAGATATCCTCACATTTGATCCTGAAAATCTAGAGGTTAAAAAAGCAACGGACAAGGCAATCATTCAGATCAGGAATCTGGAAAAAATCGAGTTGGACGACACCAAGTGAAACAGGACAAGAAATGATGAAGCTGGTCGCTTCCCCATGACAGGGTTAGAAAAAAGTGATATGAAGACCTTACCTAATAACAAAGAAAAACGAAAACATCCAAGAATCCCAGTCCGTTTCCCTCTTCATCTCCAGGCCAATGAGAATGGAGGTGTCTACCCTGGGTTAACCATTGACGCAAGTGAATCCGGTCTTTTGATACAAACCCTAAAGGAGATGCCTGTTGGCATAAGAATAGATATTGAAATCTTGTTTCCGAAAAAGCTTTACTTGCCAAATTTCAAGGCCGAAGCGGAGATTGTCTGGAAAGATATCTGTAGTCGGGGGGACTGGGAAGGGTATCAATATGGGCTCAAGTTCATTCGAGTCTCAAAAGAAGATTATTTGAAACTAAGGCGAATTCTTAGCAATGCTTTGTGTCTGAATGAAATAGATCTCATCGAGAGGCGTGGCCATCCGTTAGGATTGGTTGCAAAACAGAATGAGAGCATAAAGAAGGGTTCTTACAGGGTTCTTATCGTGGATGACGAAGAAATGATAAGAAATCTTCTTTGCTCTTTGTTACCCAGATACGGGCATAGTTGTGAAATGGCAAATGGCGGCATCGAGGCTCTGGAAAAAATCAAAAATCACTCTTTTGATGCGGCAGTAATCGATATTGTCATGCCTCATATGGATGGAATTAGGCTTACCGAGGAGTTATTGAGGCTCTATTCTAATCTTCCAGTTATGCTCATGACAGGGCATGCTCAGGAGCACTCTGTTGAGTCAGCGATGGCTGCAGGAGCTCGGGAATTCATACAAAAGCCATTTTCCGTCCAGGAATTCATCATCCGTTTTGATAAAATGATGCGTGACCAGAAAGACGAAAAGGTGCTGCTCGCCCTTTCCTTGACCGACGAGCTTACAGGGTTGTGTAATCGTCGAAGATTCTTCATTCTGACAGAGCAGTATTTAAAGGTAGCCATTCGGACAAGGAAAAAACCATTGCTCCTCTTCATCGATGTGGATGATTTGAAGGGAATTAACGACCGCTATGGACATAATGAAGGAGACCAGGCATTAACAGATCTTGCCGACATCCTAAAGAGAACCTTTCGTGAGTCGGATATTATTGCTCGGATTGGAGGAGATGAATTTGTAGTGTTATTAGAATCCACTGATGAGAACAGTGAGACACTGATAACTCGTTTGCATGAAAATGTAAGAGATTATAACGCGCAGAGGTCCCAACGTATACTATCGTTTAGTTTGGGAACTGCTCAATTTGATCCTGAATCTCCTATTTCGATAGATGAACTTCTTTCTAAGGCAGATGGCTTGATGTATGTCCACAAGCGCAGAAGGTGGAGGGCCTAACAAATCGGAGAATTCATTGGACACCTCAGGGGAGCAGAGTCACGGGATGGCCGATTTAATATTAAAATTAGCGAAGGAGATTCTTCAAAGAGACTATGGGATGATGGTGGAAACCCAAGGAAGAAACCGGATACTATTATTACTCTGAGGTTTCCTATTAAAAGAAGAAAAAAGGTTTACTATGAATTGATAGCTCTATGAAACAAGGCACGAATTTAGCAATAGAAAACTTGAGGGTAGGAGGAGACAATGGTAAAACCATTTAGCCACAGAGAGAAAAGAAGTCATCCCCGCGTTATTATTAATTTACCCCTTGAATATCGGGATATGGGTGACTCCTGTTTACGTGGAGCAATTATTGTCAATGCCAGCGAGGGAGGTTTTCTCATCGAATCCCCCAGAGACATTTCTGTCGGTACGGAACTAGGTATCACCGTCCTGTATCCGACGGGGTTCGAATTGGCTAACTTAAAAGTTGTGGCGAAGATTGTACGGAAGGAACCTTATTGGAAAGGAAACCAGTACTGGGAAGGATACCGGTATGGATTAGAATTTATAAATATATTGGATGGGGATCGTTGGAAATTGGATCTTCTTCTCAGTGGCCGATACTATTTGGAGGAGATGCTCACAATTAATGAAGTTTATACTGATAAGGAGACGGAGTTTTAATCAAAGTAAAGGAGGTAAGGATCCATGGCATTTGTGGAAGGAGATAGATTCAAGCATAAGTTAACCGGGCAATTATACGAGGTGAAGGTAATTAAAAATGATACAATTGTTTTAGGGTCGGAAGATACACCTTATAGGATGTGGTTTGGTGAAGCAGATTTGGAATTATTTTTCGAGATGGTAGAGAAAAGAACAAGGGGCTAAAAAAGTAAGTCACTATTCAGTTCTCAAAGAGCGAGGCAGGGTCAGTAAGGGCCCTGCCTTTTTTACGCACATTTCTAATCGTAATCGTCGACATTGGGGACTATATTGGATTGAAGAGCAGTAGGTGAAGTCCTCATCCCCCTTTTCTGAAAATAACTTCCTGAAGTCCTCGAGTCAAGAATTCCTATCTCTATACAAGATTACAATTGATAATCCTTAAAAGATAGTTTTCACAATCTCATCTTATTTATTGACAAGAGATATTTTAGTGACCACCTTTAAATAAGAGGACCGGGCTATAAAGGCCAAGTCTGGCTGGATAAGGAGGAGAAAAAGGCGAATCGTCCTTAGCAGAACATCCAAGAGGATCCGTGCCAGGGAGTCAGTTTGGACATCGGGCGTGGACTGCCCATATAGTGCATGGAGGCGGAGATGAATTAAAGGTGTTCATCAGGGGAGAGATACGAGGGTGTCTCCGTATGGACAGCAATCCAGGGTTTACGGCCAAGGCGATTCAGAATTGAAAAAGAGATCCGGGAAGAAAGACCGTGACATCAGGTCAGAGAGTAGATGGGAGAAAGAGTATATCGAGCCCTTTAACGGGATGTTAAAGGATGAGTTTATGGATGAGCGGGAAGGGTTTTAACCGAATTAAACCTCACAACCGCGTGGACTATGGGGCACTGACCCTGTGTGATGACAGGTCTAAATATAACCGTAGTCCTATAGGTGTAGGGCTAACTGCACCCTATCTATTTTACTCCAATATGACAGAGGCTTAAGTTTTTGACATTCCTATGATAGTTGATATGACCAACCTCATAAACAGTTTTCCATACGTAGGAATTTTTCTTACCGTCATCCTTGGGGGTATTGGATTACCATTTCCAGAAGATGCCACCCTCTTGTTAAGCGGGTTTTTAATTGCCCACGGGACAATCAAACTGTTCCCAACGTTTTTAGTCGTATTTCCTCTCATATTGATCACCGACTTCTTCATCTTTTTTGTTGGGAAAAGATATGGAAGGATGCTGGTTCAGCATAAAAGATTCCGCAAGTTGATCTCACCGGAGAAGTTCTTGAAACTTGAGGAGAAATTTAACAGAAGGGGAGCTTGGGTCGTTCTTTTTGGGAGACACATTTTAGGACTAAAAACACAGTTACTCCTTTTAGCGGGAGTAATGAGAATGTCTGTAACAAAATTTCTTATTGTGGATGGAGCCACAGCAC
>JBAVGF010000286.1:0-1926 GCA_049684675.1 Thermodesulfobacteriota bacterium
TCCTGCCCCTCACGCACCAGAACCTCTTTCACTTTTCCTCGATTCGTCGAAGAGATGGGCATCTCCATCTTCATGGCCTCGATAATGACGAGCACCTGGTCCATTTCCACTGCCTCCCCTTCCTTGACCAAAACCTTGATCACTTTACAGGACAGTGGTGTGGTCAAGACCTCTTCTTCAGGCATAGCGACTGCTTCTTTCTCTTCTTCGGAGAGAGGTACTATCTCATCCGGTCGAAGGATTTCTCCCCAGTAATTCCTCCCTTTTATGGAGGCCTCGTAAGTATCCCCTTCCTCCATGAGGTCCACTTCATACGATCTCCCGTCGCAGATCATGGAGTAAAGATTGTCTGAGACCTCCAGGACATCGACCAAATGGGTTCGATCCATGAAGGAAACCCGATAGAGGTGATCTTCCAGGGGCTCTACCTGAACGGAATAAATTCCGTTTTCTGTCTTAATTTTATATTCCATCATCGATCTCCTTCCGATCTTTTTGATAAGCCCGGATGGCCGTGGCAATGCAGGCCAACTCCTGGAAGGAATCACCGGGCTCCTTCTTCCTTTGGAAATACTCCTCCTCCAGAAAGTTGGTATCGAAATCTCCCTGAATGAACCGTTGATTGTTCACAAGCCACCGGTGAAAAGGGATAGTAGTCTTGATCCCCTTGATGACTAACTCCTGGAGGGCTCGATCCATCCGCAAAATGGCCTCTTGGCGATTTCTTCCCCAGACAATGACTTTGGCAATAATGGGGTCGTAGAAGATGGGAACCGTGTACCCCTCGTAGATTCCAAGGTCTACCCGTACTCCCGGTCCGCCGGGGATCTGCAGCCTCTCAATTCTGCCGGTGGAAGGCAAAAAGTTGTTTTCGGGATCCTCTGAGTAGATTCGGCAAACCAGGGAGGCCCCAATCGGTTCCACATCCTTTTGGGTCAGAGGAAGCTTCTCCCCTTCCGCAATACGGATTTGAGCCTTCACAATATCCACCCCGGTCACCATCTCCGTCACCGGATGTTCCACCTGGAGCCGGGCGTTGAGCTCCAAGTAATAAAAATTTTTCTGCCGATCCACAAGGAATTCGACAGTCCCGGCCCCGCTATATTTCATGGCGATGGCAGCGGAGAGGGCCACCCCTGCCATTCGAAGCCGGGTGGTATCATCCAAATAGGGAGAAGGACATTCTTCCAAAATTTTTTGATACCTCCTCTGGATGGAACATTCCCGGTCGAAGAGGTGGATGATGTTACCGTAATGATCGGCCAAGATCTGAAACTCGATGTGGCGTGCGTTCGGGATATATTTTTCGAGGTAGAGGGCATCGTTTCCGAAGGCGGCCTTGGCCTCTGCCCTGGCCACGTTCATGGCTTGAAAAAGCTGAGCACCCCGGTCCACCCGTCGGATCCCCTTGCCCCCACCGCCCGCCACCGCTTTGATCAGAACCGGATACCCCAAAGCATTTGCCTCTCTCAGAGCCTCCTCCTTATTGTCCATGGGACAGTCGCTTCCCGGGATCACATTAATCTGTGCCTGGGTCATACTGGATTTAGCCCTGATCTTCCTTCCCATGGTTTCCAGGGATTCTCCGGAAGGGCCAATGAAGGTGA
The DNA here is from genome assembly GCA_049684675.1 of Thermodesulfobacteriota bacterium. Taxonomy (GTDB): domain Bacteria; phylum Desulfobacterota; class BSN033; order BSN033; family UBA1163; genus UBA1163. The sequence goes on from JBAVGF010000286.1 coordinate 1,608, forward strand.
TCCCCTCCTTCTGGCAGGCTTGGGCGAATTCCCGGTTTTCTGCTAAAAATCCGTACCCCGGATGAATGGCGTCTGCTCTAGCTTCCCTGGCTATCCCTAAAATTTTATCTCGTGCGAGGTAAGTCTCATCGGAAGGTCCGGATCCCAAGCAGTAGGCCTCGTCTGCATAACGGACGTGTAACGCCCCCCGGTCCGATTCGGAATAGACGGCCACTACCGAAATCCCCAGCTCATGGCAGGCACGAAGTATGCGAACTGCGATTTCTCCTCGATTGGCAATGAGTATTTTCTTAAACACGGCCTCTTCTCCCTTCTGATC
>JBAVGF010000287.1:0-5235 GCA_049684675.1 Thermodesulfobacteriota bacterium
TTCGCCCTTGAGCGTAAAAAAGCAACGGCTTGTGAGGATCTCGCTTCTGATCCCAAGCCCTCACCGCCTCACAGGCATCCTCACTAAGGTAGACCACCCTTCCCATCCGGTTCTTCTCCCCAACCCAAAGGAGGATCTTCCGCTCGTCCAGATGAACGTCACTGACCCTGGTCTGTAAGAGCTCCCCAATCCTCATCCCCGTCCGCAATAACACCAAGATCATGGCCCGATCACGGATGTTCTGAGTGACGGAGAGCAGTCGCTTCACATCCAGGGGATCCATCGCTCGCGGTAAAGCGTCAGGTACCTTGATCCGAATCGGCCGGGCCAGGACATCGGAAGAAACAATTCCCTTTGTGATCAAGTAACGAAGATACGTCTGGACTTGCCGAAGATTGCTCTTAACCGAGAGCGGTTTTAATCCCCGGTCCTGGTGGGACTCCACAAAGGCTTCCAGGTCTTCTTGGGTGAGAGTAGGAAGGTTGAACTTACCACAGCTCCGGAGAAAGGCTAAAAAACTTTGAATCGTGATGAATGCACTTTTTAGAGTATGAACACTGACGTTGCGCCGATATAAGTTCTGAAAATATTGCTCCACATACGGCGCACCGGGAAGAATCTGTTCCCCAAGCTTCCGTAAAATCCGATTAAGGATTCGCTGCTTCCCAGTGTAATCCTGATTTCCTCTGAAAGATTCTTGCTCCAAGGTCATCTCTGCCCCCTTTCCCCAATATCATAGAAATTACAGGCAGATAATGACCCTGAACCCTCTCAGAATCAATTACCCTTTTGTTACGTACAGTGGCAAGCTATGTAGTGTTTGGTCGAAACATTCTCCTCCCTGCTCCTGTTTCTTCATGAGCCTCCTTTTCAGTCCATAGATTTGGCGTAATAACCCTACCTGCTAAATAGGGTCTTCTCAGAGAAAAGATAAACGGTTAACCATATTGATTCTATCCGTCTTCCCCTTTATAATACTCGCTAATTAAAAATACCTAAAAAAAGGAGAACCAGATGAACAATAAGAGAAAACATTTGCAATTGTTTTTGGTCCTAGCAGTCTTTGGTCTGCTGCTGACGAGCGGGTGCGCGACCGATGGCACTCTCTCAAGGGAGAAAATTTTGCAGGCTGATGAAGCGGTCAGGAAAGCTGCGGAGGGTAATGCCACTCTGAATGCGTCCAATGAGTTGAACTCGGCACAAGGGAAATTGGCTCAGGCTAGGGAGGCTTTTGCCAAGAACGACTTCGACAAGGCAACCCGGCTGGCTGAGGAGACTTCTATCGACGCAGACTATGCTCACTCCAAGTCAACCTCTGAAAAAGCAAGGAAGATGGCCGAGGGACTGCGCGAAGACATCAAAGTTCTACGCCAGGAAGTTGACTACCTGTCCAAACAATAACTGTTCAAGGAGGAAACAGATGATGACCTTTATTACGCTTAAATCGATGAAGAGAGGGTTGGGGATACTCACTCCTTTAATCCTACTCATTTCCCTCATGGCGGGATGCGGTCCGTCTCTACAGGAAATAAGGGCCAGAGACCAATTAGAGAGCGCCCGCAGACTTTACGGGCAGGCCAAGGCCGATCCAAATGTTGCGACCTATGCCCCAGATGCCCTGAGGGAGGCTGGAAAGGCCATGCAGACGGCGGAGCAGGCCAAGGATCTTGCGGAGAAGAATAATGCCCAGAATGATTATAAAGAGCTGGAACACAGGGCCTATCTGTCGGGGAAAAAATCCCAAATTGCACTAACTATTACTGAAGAAAAAGTAAGGGAGAAGGAAATAGAGGCACTCAACAAGGAAAAGACCGAGATTCTACTCCAAAAGCGGGAGCAGGAACTCCGACTGGCGAAAAAGGAAACCGGACAGGCCAGAGCGATGGCCCTGTCGGAAGCAGAGAAGGCTGAACGGGCAAGAATGGAATCTGAGGCAAGAGCGAGAGAAGCCGAACAGGCCAGGTTATTAGCCTCGGCCGAATCAGCAGAAAAGGAAAGGGCGAATAGAGAAGCCGCGACGAAAGCCCAAGAGGCGGAACAAGCAAGAATGCAAGCCGAGGCAAGAGCGCGGGAGGCAGAAAGAGCCAAAGCCGAAGTCGATGAACTTTTAAATCAGCTCTCCGACTTAAAGGCCAAGCAGACCGAAAGAGGGATTGTCCTGACTATGGGCGACGTGTTGTTTGCCTTCGATAAAGCCACTCTGTCGCCAGAAGCCTTCCGCAATGTTGATAAACTGGTTGATTTTCTCCAAAAGCATCCAAATCGCAGCGTTTTGATTGAAGGCCATACCGACAGTGTGGGGTCGGACGAATATAACCTGAATCTTTCTGAGAAACGGGCTGATGCAGTGAAAAATGCGCTGGTGTCTAAAGGGGTTGGAGAAGAGCGGATCACCCCCAAAGGGTACGGAAAAAAATACCCTGTGGCCAGCAATAATACTTCTGACGGACGGCAGCTAAATAGAAGAGTAGAAGTGGTGGTCTTGAACGAAGGAGTAAAACCCGAGACCCAGTTTCGGGAATAAACGTTATGCCAATGCCCGGCAAGGCCCTTGCGAACGGAGTATAAACATGAGGCCTTGCCGCAATTGCGCGGAGGCAGGGACCGGCCTACACAATTGACAATTTGACAATGAAACTCCCTGGGCTGAAGGCCAGGGTTTATTTTTGGCTACCCGGCTTCTCCGGATAACCTACGCCTCGCTCCGGCCGTGTTCTTCCTTCATGCTGGCACAATGCTGCAATTTTAAAAGATTAATTTGTACATAGTTGCAATGTCCTTAGCTTTCTTCTTTGCTTCAACCATTGGGAAATTTGTGGGGACTTATTTGCCCTTGAGGTTTTTCTCGTTGGAAGGAACATACTATGCAGGCGTTATATTCAATTATCGTTTGACTTTTGGCCTTGTCACTGCAGCCGTGCCTTTTCCTTTACGCTCACCACCCTGGCTCTTAACCAGCGCAGCTTAGTTGGTTTGGAACCTGTTCCTGCAAACCGGCTCCGAGGGGGCTACCCTCATCTCCTCTGTAGTTTGGTGGTACACAATCTGCTATATATTTGCTGTTTCCAGTCACTCTAAAACATAACAATATGGTTTTCATATATAATCCAACTCAGATGCTGATTTCTCCCAGTAATCCTCAACGCCAGGTAATGGCACACAGGCCGAGGACTTGTAGGGTGAAGTGTTAAATCTGCATCGAGACCGGCGGGATTTGGAAAAAAGAGGGCTTCTTCCCGAAGTCCTCACCTTGAAGCAACCTCGTTTATGCAATCTTTGAAGTAGAAAGCATGGACAGAGAAGCTCGAATTGTCAGAGAAAGAAACAAAAGCTTGACACAACTTGAAGAATCGGTAAAATACCGAAGAAATCCAGCGTCGCTTCGCTGTGGGCGCAGGACACCTTATGGGAACGTGCGAATTGGCTGACGCCGTGATGCAGGTAGCTGAAAAACTTTCCAGCAGGGGGCCATCGCATTGCAGGTGGCGAAAACTGCAATCAGCTATGGAGCTCAAGCCGATCTCAGAACAGGTTTAGCTCTGCAGGCAAGGTGCTACTCCCATTGCTTTGGAACCGAAGACCGGGTTAAAGGGGGTAAATACCTTCCTGGAGAAAAGGAAGCCCCAATTCAAAGGAAAGCAAAGATGTATCAGGAACCGCTACAGGTTACTACGATGAACCTGCATGGCGATTCCAAAAAGCATAGACACAACGGAGGATGAATTCATGGGTGATTATGGTGAGAACAGCGATGTGGTTATTGTGGGAGCGGTACGTACGCCCTTCGGCCGCTTTGATGGAATCTTGAAGACGACTCTGAGTATGGATCTTGGGGTCATGGTCTTGAAAGAGATCGTAAAGAGGACAGGGGTTGACCCCAAGGGTGTGGATGAAGTCTATTACGGGACCTGCATTCCTGCCGAGTACGCCATATATACGAATGTCCCTGCCCGTCAAATCACGCTTCTGGCTGGGTTTCCGGAGGACTCTATTTCTCTGACAATCGATCGGGCCTGCTGCTCGTCAATGACGGCCCTTCGTCTCGGTTACCAAGCCATAAAGGCAGGAAATGCTGAGATCGTTATTGCTTCGGGAGCGGAAAGCATGGGAAATACTCCTCTAATCGCCAAAGCGGATAAGGTCCGCTGGGGAAGCAAGCTTGGGCCCATTGAGCTTGAGGATGTCCTTTTTGAATTGGGTTACAGCCGCAAAGGGTTCGCTCCCGTTGCTACTGACAGCGGTGAAGTGGCTGTTGAATACGGGGTAACAAGAGAGATGCAGGACATGTGGGCGCTTCAAAGCCATCAGCGATGGTTCAGGGCATACGAACAAGGCAAATACAAGGTGGGTGAAGAGCTGATGGCCATCCAGGTGCCTCAGTCGAAGGGCGGCCCCATTCTGTTTGATAAGGATGAGCAGCCAAGAAATGACAGCTCCCTGGAAAAGCTGGCGAAACTGAAAACGGTATACGGGAGCCCCACTGTCACCGCAGGGAATGCGCCGGGCATGAATTCGGGGGCCTCGGCTATCATGATTATGTCGCAAAAGAAGGCAAAGGAGAAAGGGCTCAAGCCCTTAGCGACTATCGAGGCCATGCAATGTGCTGCCGGGCCGCCCAAGTATATGGCCTGTGTGCCTGCCAAAGCCATTGAAAAGCTGCTAAACAAGGTAGGCAAGACCATGGATGATATGGAGCTTATCGAGATCAACGAGGCATTTGCTGCTGTGACGCTGGTTTCTCTGAAGATCCTCGCCAAAGATAATCCTAACAAAATGAAGGAGCTACAGGAGAAGACGAACGTAAACGGCGGCGCCATCGCCATGGGCCATCCTGTCGGCGCAAGCGGGGCAAGGATCACTATGACGCTCATGTATGAACTGATGAGAAGCGGGGGCGGTTACGGAATAGCAGCCATATGCGGTGGCCTGTCCCAGGGGGAGGCGGTTCTGTTAAGGGTGTGATATATATATCACTTGGCAATCTATAAGAACACAAGGTGTAACAACCAGCCCACCTCTTTGATTCTTTCTTTCTGAAGGATGTTTGACATAGAAATCTCAGAGGTATATTCTTTGAACCAGGGAGTGCCCGAACACGGGGAGACACTGAAAAAACATCGGATAAATTCATAACATCTGAAGACGTGACCCTGTTGCATTCTATTTATTTGGTGCAGTTAAAAGCATTCTTAGCGGCTCACAAGATAATGAAGGAGGACAAGGTGTTTCCATCAA
>JBAVGF010000288.1:0-7355 GCA_049684675.1 Thermodesulfobacteriota bacterium
CATTTATTTCATATATAACTATACACATATTAGCCAATAAACTGATCCCTGTCAAGCAATTGTTTTGAGGGCTACCCTTTTCTTGTTAAAGCGATCAAGATTCCCGCGAAGATCGAAATTCCCCCAAGGATCTTCCAGACCGTCAGCCCTTCACCCAAAATAAAAAAGGCTAAAATCGTCGACCCGATAGGTTCTCCTAAGATAGCAACGGCTACGATGGATGCCGGAAGGTATTTCAGGGCCCAGTTGAAGGTGGTGTGACCGATCAATTGGGGGACAAGGGCGAGGAGAAAAAGATAGAAATAGGTAGAGGCCGAATATCCGTAAAATGATTGTCGAAAAATAAGGGAAAGGAGGATCAATATCAATCCGGCCGTTGAGTAGACAGGGAAGATGTAGGAGAAGAGTTCCTGATCCTTCCTCATCTTTCTTCCCACGAGCAGGTATCCGGATGCAGCGATAGCCCCCATGAGAGCCAATCCATCTCCCATCAAGGCTTCTTTTGAGAGACCCATATCCCCGTAACCGATCAATCCACTCCCGAGAACGGAGAGGGTAATCCCTAAAAGCAAATATGTTCCTAATCGTTCTTTCAAAAAGAGCCGACCCCCTAACCCAACAAAAATGGGGTGGGTAGTGACTAAAACCACAGAACTGGCCACAGAGGTGTATTTCAGAGAGGTTATCCAAGAGGCAAAGTGGAGGCTGAGGAGGAGGCCGGAGAGAAGAAGCCATCCCCATGCGTTCCTCTCCCATCCTCTCCAGGTTTTCTTATAATAAGCGAAAGGGGATAGCATCAGGGAAGCGACCATGAGCCGGTACGTGGCGATGATCAGCACCGGCGCATCGCAGAGCTTGATAAAAATCGAGGCCGTAGAGATAGCTATGATCCCAATAAGAAGAAATATATAAAGACGAGCCATGTCAGCTAATTTATCGCAATGAGGGACGTTCTTCAAGAGTCCTTGCGATCCTCCCGCCTTAGCGAGAGAGCGTGGCAATCTCTTTGGTTTGATTCGTTGCGAGATTGCTTCGGTCGTTTCCTGCCTGCCGCAGGCAGGCACTCCCTCGCAATGACGTTGTGGCACGGTCTCAAGGGGGCAAATTGACAGGTGGGTGAAAAGATGGTATTTTTTGACAACCTTCGTTAAGGTTTCGGTGAAAAGGAATTCCCAAGAAAACGGGGGAATCAGAGGGTGAAGCAACAAAGGTTATGAGGTGAGCGCTGTCATTAAGGCATTCGAAAAAGAAGTCCGCCATGTCGAAGAAACTGCACTTTATTTCGATCCTGTTACTCGTTGTCTCTCCAGCCGTCTCCTTTGCCCAGGGAAAACTATCAAAACAGAACATACCCAGAATCGGCGTAACTCAGACGGCCTCCTATCCGGATTTCGATGCAGACGCAAAGGGGTTTGAGAAGGCCCTGGCCGAGGCCGGTTTTAAAGAAGGCATCCATGTCATTTATGACCGACAAAACGCACAGGGTGATGTCAATCGCACCCGGACCATTGCCCATAAGTTTTTAAATGCCAATTTGGACCTGATCCACAGCATCGACACGCCCTCTTCACGGGCGGTGATAAAGGTCATCCAAGATATTCCTATCGTCTTCTCCTCTGTTACCGAGCCTGTTTATGCCGGACTCATACCCCAAAGGAGTCACGTTGGGACAAGAACCGGAACGAATGTTACGGGTGTCAGCGATCGATGGCCTGTCACTCTGCAATTGCAGATGTACACCCGATTTTTTCCCAGGGCGAAAAGATGGGGAACGATTTATAATGCGGGAGATCCCAGGTCTTTTCTTTATGTCAAAGAACTCAGGGAAGCTGCCAAGAAGCTGAAACTTGAACTGATTGAAGTAACGACCTCAAGCAGTGATGAGGTCCTGCCAGCAGCTCAGTTTCTTGCAAGAAAGGCGCAGACCATTTACATCACCTATGATCATGTCGCCCTCTCCGGTTTCGATACCATCGTGAAGGTCTGTAATGAAAAGAAAATCCCTCTCTTCGGGGGTGATCTTAAATGCGTCACAAAGGGGGCGATGGCTGCCTATGGGTGGGATTATTTTCAAATCGGCTATTCTGCAGGAAGGAAGGCTGTTCGGATTTTGAAAGGGGAGAACCCGGGAGACATCCCCTGGGAACTTGGAGGAAAATTGGTTCTTCTGATCAACGAGAAAGCCGCGAGGGCCCAGGGAGCGATTGTCCCCCCTGAGCTATTGAAAAAGGCGGATAAGATCGTTCGGGGATAAGCCAAATCCGAAGCTCCAGTGACCCCAATAAATTCTAGCCAAAGATATTTGAAATTTCCTCTATATATTCCCTCCCCCTTCGATGGGGGAGGGTCAGGGTGGCGGGGAGGGGAAGCTTTTAGGAAATCCTTCTAAATGTTAGAGATAATTTCTCAGACTCTAATGTGTTAGTATTTAATAATGAAAATTTTTTGGATTATGTTTGATTAGGATTTGGTCTTCGAAGTTTATTTCTTGGGGTAAGTGGTTTGATGATTTGGTGTCCTTCATGTCAATAATGATCCGTTTTACAAAGGAGCTCCTATGATCTCAATCGATGAAAAACGATGCACCCTATGCGGCCTCTGTGTTCCGGTCTGTGTCAGACGAATATTGGAAGAGGGGGATAAGGGAGTCGCGGTCACGGACCCAGAGCTTTGTATCTTCTGCGGGCATTGTAGAGCCGTCTGCCCGACGAATGCGCCGGGTTTCTCTCAGCTCGACGAAAATGAATTTGAACCCGTCCTGAGCGCGGATAAACTCCCCGATCCATCCGAGTTTCTCAGGTTTCTTCGTCGACGTCGGAGTACAAGGGTCTACAAGAAGAAGCCAGTGGAAATCGAAAAATTAAGAATGATCCTTGAAGCAGGGCGGTTCGCTCCCACTGGAGGAAATCGGCAGCCCTGTGAGTATATTGTCGTGAGAGGGAGAGAACTCTTGGACCAGGCACGCACAGTGGCCATTCAGACTTTACAGGAACTGGGGGAATCGGTGAAAGAGGCCTTCCGCAAGCATGATGAACTGAAAGAGCCTTTGCCCGAGGAATTCATTCCCATTCAAAATTATCCGCCGGTTTGGGAACGGATGGCGAAAAAATGGGAAGAGGGAATGGACCTGCTTCTCTATCATGCCCCTGCGCTGATCCTGATTCAAACGACACGGGGCGCAACGACGTCCGCCGACGTCGATGCGGGCCTTTCAGCGATGCAAATGATCTTGATGGCCGAGACGATGGGTCTGGGAACCTGTCTCAATGGTTTCCTGGTCAGTGCGATCAAGCGTTCGGAAGATTTAAGAAAGTTGCTGAAAATCGCCGACGATCACCAGGTTCATGTGACATTCACCGTAGGCTATCCGGATGTTGAGTTCCTGCGAGTCGTGGCGCGGAATCCGGTTAATGTAAAATGGCTGGGCGATGAATGATGAAAATTTACAAAATGACGGACACGTGACATGGACACGGTCACGTTATTTTCTATGATGGAAAGGAGATAAAGATGCCCATTGTACAGATCAGTTTGTTTCCAGGGAGAACTCCGGAGAAGAAGGAGGAGCTCATTAGGAACGTCACCAATGCCATCGCCGATACGCTTCGGATTCCGAAAGAACGGGTCCACATCATTCTGAACGAAGTCCCGAAAGAAAATATCGGCCATGGCGGCGTGCCGATTTCTAAGTCAGATCAGTGATGCGAAAAATTTAAGCTCAAATTTCAAAATCCCTGGATGCCCTGTACCATGTTAGGTTCAGGGCTGCGGCAGGCCGGGTAGCATTCTCACTCTATGCCCTATCCGCCATGCGGAATGTGGGTAAGGAGTTCCGGATTGAACCGAGACCAACGAGTGGATGGATTAAACAAGGATTTGCATTTTTTTCTGAATTCTGATATTCTGAATTCAGAAAAATACGTGGAGGTGTGAAGTGCAAACAGCAAGGTCCATCACAGCAGAAATTAAATCCCGTGGCCAGTTGACCATTCCCAAGAAAATTAGGGTCATGAGCCGTCTCGAAGAAGGGCAAGTCGTCTCAATCATTCCGGTGGGCGATTCGGTCATTATCACGCCCAAGAAGCTTGAGCTGGACGAAGCGAGAAGAGAGATTAAAAAGGTGCTTAAAGCAGCCGGTCTTTCTCCCGATGATCTCCTGGTGGAACTCAAAGAAGAACGAGATAAGCTATATCAAGAGACTTATGGGAAAAAAAGTCGTCAGGGTTTTCCTCGATTCAAACGTGATTCTCTCAGGACTCCTTTCCGAGAGAGGTGCGCCGCGTATCCTTCTCGACTTATTAAGCCTTAGGCTTCCGTTTCTGATTGGCTCAACGGGGAGATACAATCTTATTGAAATCGAGCGAAATCTAAAGAAGAAAATACCCGGTCTTCTCTTCTTGTACAAAACCTATCTTCCCAAGCTCAATCTGAAAGTCATTCCTCTCCCTCGCCCCGAGGACGTAAGAGACTTTTCTGGGCAGATTGCAGAGAAAGACATTCCAGTCCTCATTTCAGCCATCCGGGGTAAAGTGGATTTTTTGGTGACCGCTGATAAACAGCACTTTGGAAAAATGAAGGAACTCCGCAAATTTCCATTTCATGTCGTGACGCCTTCAGAATTTGTTGATTCCATTCTTCCTGAGATTCTAAAAGGACTCGAAGAAAAAGAATGAATAAAGGCCGGAGACCCCCAGGATGGACGAGAATACCATCATAGAGCAGCTTGAGGAATTAGTAAAAAGCCTTGGCATCCTCATCCGCTGTGAAGCCATAAAGCAAGATGAAGATTTGGTCAATGTCGCAGGAGGTCTGTGCCTATTAAGAGGGGAGTATGTACTCATCATCAATTCCAAGGCAACGACGATGGATAGAATTAAGACCTTGGCGACGGCATTGAAGCATTTCGATCTCGATCAGATTTATTTACGGCCGGTTCTCAGAGAGCTATTGGACAAGACACCCGAGCAAAGACCATTCCACCCAATGGATAAGCAGAATTTGAAGGATTCTCCTTAGAATTCCTCACTACTCATTTACCACGCTGCAATCTCCATCCCAAAGTTTTTGACACCCTGCACCGGTTCTGGTAAAGTTCTGAAAGGATGAATCCTCTATAGTGAACGCCTTAATAAAGTGGTCATTGCGAGGAGCGAAACGACGTGGCAATCCTGTGAGATTGCTTCACTTCGCCCTGAACACCATGTGGTGCAGGGCGAAGTGAAGCAATGACACGACGTGGATGTCAACTTATTTATGGCGTTCACTATAATGACATGCCTTTGATCAGAGTCGATAAACAAAATGCAAATCATCTTTGGTCTTCTCGAAAAGATCTCTTACCACAACGAAGAAAATGACTTTGTGGTGGCGAAACTCCGGGAAAAGGAGAAGAAGGAGCTGACCACCATTGTCGGCAATCTTTCCGGTGTCAACCCCGGTGAATCCCTGAAACTGACGGGGAAATGGGTACAGAATAAGAGATTCGGCGAGCAATTCCAGGTCGAGAGCTTCGAAGTCACCGTACCGGCTACCCTTCATGGGATTCAGAAATATCTCGCCTCCGGATTGATTCAAGGCATTGGATCGATCATGTCAGAGAGGATTGTCGAAAAGTTTGGCCTTCATACCCTGGACGTGATCGAAAAGAAACCTGAAAGGCTATCCGAGGTGGAAGGCATCGGTCCTAAACGGATCTCCATGATCAGAAAAGCCTGGGGGGAGCAGAAAGAGATCAAAGAGATCATGATCTTTCTGCAGGGCCATGGAGTAGGCGCTGCCTATTCTGCCAAGATCTATAAACGGTATGGAGATCAGTCGATTGAGATGGTGAGAGAGAATCCCTATCGTTTAGCCCACGATATATACGGGATTGGCTTCATCACGGCAGATAAGATCGCTCAAAATCTCGGTATCGATCGCAATTCCCTGATCCGGGCCAAGGCGGGTCTCCTCTATGTCCTGAATCAGCTGACCGAAGAAGGCCATGTCTACTATCCTGAAACTCAATTGATTCTCAGGGCAAAAGAGATACTCCATGTGGATGAAGAAATCGTTGTCCTGGCCGTAAGGGAGCTAACCAAAGAAAAGGAGCTCTTCTTAGAAGACCTCGGTCCTGAGGGTCATCTCAGGGCCGCCTATCTTGCCCCCTTCCATGTGGCAGAGACGGGGGTGGCTCAGAGATTAATCAATCTGAAGGAATCTCCTTCAAACATCAGGCCCATCCATCCGGAAAAGGCGATCGAATGGGTGCAGCAGAAACTGAACATAGAACTAGCCCAAAAGCAGGAGGAGGCCGTTCTTCTGGCAGCCACTTCAAAGGTGTTGATTATCACCGGCGGCCCCGGGACCGGGAAGACGACACTCATCATGGCCATATTAAGGATCTTCCAGCAATTGAAGTTGAGGATCCTTCTCGCCGCTCCCACGGGGAGGGCAGCCAAGAGAATGAATGAGGCAACGGGCTGGGAGGCAAAGACCATTCATCGCCTCCTTGAGTACTCTCCCCATAAGGGCGATTTTAAGAGAGACCAGGACGATCCTCTTGAGGCGGATGTGGTCATCATCGATGAGGCCTCCATGGTCGACACCCTTTTGATGTACCATCTCCTGAAAGCCATTCCCTCCCATGCTCACCTGATATTGGTAGGAGATGTCGATCAGCTTCCTTCAGTGGGTCCTGGAAATGTCCTGAAGGATATCATCAGATCAGGAAAGTTTACAGTGGTGAGGCTCACAGAGATCTTTCGCCAGGCCCAGGAGAGCATGATCGTGGTCAATGCACACAAAGTCAATCAAGGTGAGATCCCCGTTTTAAAGGAAATCGACGAACCGGGAAAAACCGATTTTCAATTCATCCAGGAAGAGGATCCGGAGAAGATCCTTCAGAATATCCTGGACCTCTGCAGCGAGAGGATACCCAGGCAATTCAGGTTTCATCCACTCAGGGAGATCCAGGTCCTGACACCCATGCACAAGGGAACCATTGGTGTCACCAATCTCAACATCGAGTTGCAGAAGAGATTGAACCCCGGTCAGTCGGGCATCACCCGTGGAGCCTGGACCTTCAGAGTGGGGGACAAGGTGATGCAGATCGTTAACAATTATGATAAGGATGTCTTTAACGGGGATATCGGGTGGATCTCAAAGATCAATCCGGAGGAAAGAGAGGTGACCATCGAATTCGATGGGAGAGAGGTCCCTTATGACTATTCCGATCTCGATGAGGTCGTCCTGGCCTATGCCGTATCCGTCCACAAATCCCAGGGGAGCGAGTACCCGGTCGTGATCCTTCCGGTTGTCACCCAGCACTATATGCTTCTCCAGAGAAACCTGATCTACACGGGAATCACCAGAGC
>JBAVGF010000289.1:0-4811 GCA_049684675.1 Thermodesulfobacteriota bacterium
GTTTCACAATTCATGTCCCTCGATCGAGGGCATGATATCCCTTAAATTTTGAAGAGAATGTTTGAGTTATTCCTTCTCTTAAATAGAGGAGCGATTTCTAATCCCACCTTCCTGTTAGCTCAGGATTGAACTCAAATTTACAATCACACGCCGTACAAAGGGCGTTCTCTATGTTTTCTTCCTCACAGAGTTTGACCTTTGCACTGGAACAATTGGGACATTTCAGGTTGGCGAGCATTTCCTGAATATGGCACCACTGTTCGCAGGAGAGTTTCATATTTTCCATCGCTTTGAATGGAGAGAATATGCCTACCCCGCGGATCATTTTTTCCAGGCTCGATTCTCGAGAATCACCTGGTCAACAATCTCTCCGCAGTAGATGCATCTCCAACCGAAGAAATGTTCGTGAGGGCCATAAAATTTTTCAAAAGCCATGATACCGTGACAATGGGGACATTTCATTTGAGCCTCCTTTGGATTTTCTGAGACTTGCACATAATCTTATAAAAAGCTCAGGAAAAGTGAATAAGGTAAACATCGTATTTTACAAAGTAGAATACGGTATTTTTCACCCACGGTCCCCCGAAAAACGCCTGTTTCAACCTCCTGATGTAGGAGACTGCCTCTGAGATGATTTCGCCTGTCCCAGTACTTCTTTATCAACGAAACTGCCCGATGACAACCCACCACCACGCCGGAAGAAAGAAGAAAAGGATTGATCTTGTCTCCCATCTACCCTATACTGGGATAGATTGAGAATCCATTCCCGAAGGAGGAGCCATGTTCTTCGTCGTCCGTTTAATCATTAATATGGTGGCTATTCTCATTATCTCTTATCTCTTTCCAAGGATGATCTGGGTCGATGGTTTCTTGGCAGCCTTGGTGGCTGCCTTCCTACTGGGGGTTGTCAATGCGATCATCCGGCCCATCCTAGTCTTCCTCACTCTTCCTCTTACTGTGGTGACCCTGGGGCTTTTCTTACTGGTCGTCAATGGGTTGATGCTCTGGCTGGTTTCAGCGCTGGTGAGAGGATTTCATGTCAGTGGTTTTTGGGGAGCGGTCTTGGGCTCAATTCTGATCAGCGTCGTGAGCTGGGTATTGTCCAGGTTTTTACCCTCCTAAAGAAAGTTCGCTTTATTCAGCTTGGCGAGATTAAACCAGAGAAATTATGATTCGAATGGAAGGAAAGCGGCAGCCTCTCTCCCACGATCATTGCCCTGATCCGGTCAACCCCTTCCTGACCAATGCCCTCATGGAAGATGTAATCTAAGCTCACTCTCCATCCAGGGTATGGTGTTCAACCTTTCGGTACCAGGAGGCAGGGTCAATGAAATATTCTTCCGTGTCCTTGAGGGAAACGTAATGTTCATTTTCCATCTTTGACAGGAGATCAAAAAACTCCTTCTCTTTGGGATTCGTCACGCTATCCCTCAGCTCGGCATAATATTTTGCTCCCTTTGCCTCAAAATCGATGGCCGTTCGGACTGCCTCCAGATCATCCGAATCACCTTTGGCAGTTACATCCACTTTCTTAACGAAATCGAGGAGAATATCCTTCACGATCGTATCTCTCACTTTGAGAGGGACGGTCTCAGGCCATTTTTCCTGTTTGGCCCACTTTTGATGGAGCTGTTTCAGCCGTTCGTAGTGTTCCAGTTCATCGTCCCCGATCTGCTGGAACATTTTCTTGCCGAGAGCGTTTTTCGTTCTTTTTGCATTCTTAATATAGAACTCTCGCTCCCTCGTTTCGTTATTGAGAGCCACCTCCAGAGCATTCAGACGGTCTTTTTCTTTTATCATGCTTCCTCCCTTAACCTATCTCCAAATTCTGGATTTGTGCTTTTTATATTATCTCAATTCCTTCTATCTATCAAGAAGTCTGTGGAAGGACTCTTTAGCATAAGACCAGGGTGGGGAAAGGAAGAGTCATTCCATGCCCGCTTCTTTCAGGTTGGCGACGATCACGAGGACATATTTTTTCGGATGAAGGTATTTTTTCGCGGCACTGAGAATGTCTTCCCGAGTCACGGATCGGATGAGGGAAGGGTACTTTTTAGGATAATCGAGGCCTAACCCGTAGTACTCCACCTGGGAGAGAAAGTTGGCCAGCTTTCCCTGCGTATCGAGCCGCATGGGAAAACTTCCGATGAGGTATTTTTTTGCCGCTTCAAGATCCTTTTCCGAAACGAATTCTTTTCGAATCCGCTCCATCTGTTGGAGTGAAAGCGAAATGGCCTCCTTCGCAGAAGCGTTCTTCGTCTGGAGAACAATCTGGAAAGAACCCGGATATTTCCCGGGATCAAAAAAGCTTGCCACAGAATAGGCAAGCCCCCTCTTGTTTCTGATCTCCTCCATCAATCGAGAAGCAAAGCCTCCGCCTCCGAGAATATAGTTCATAACCGTGAGGGCATAGAAATCAGGATTCTCCCGGCTGACGCCAGCATGGCCAACAATGACGTTGGCTTGAGTGATCGGCCGGTCGATCTTCACCGTCTTCTGCCCTTTTTCAAAGGTGGTCGCGAAAGGCAGCTTGGGAATCTCGCCCCTCGGCCATTTTTCAAGGCGGGGGACGAGTTTTGTTTTTATTTCGGCATCCGTAATATCCCCGACAACGGTCAGAATGGCACTATGGGGATGGTAATAGGAACGATAGAAGCGAACGATCCCTTCCCGTGTGACCTTCGAAACCGATTCCTTGGTCCCTTGGACAGGATGGCCATAAGGGCTGTTGAGGAAGAGGGCTTTCAGAAATGCTTTTTCAGCAACCTCTTCGGGCTGATCTTCCTCCGATTGAATGGCTGCCAACGTCTTTTCAACTTCTCTATTGATCTCCTCCTCAGGAAAGGTGGGTTTGGTCAGTACTTCCATGAAGAGATCAAGTCCCTTGTCCAGATCCTTTTTCAAAATCTGGAGGGAAAGTGTTACATAGTCTTTCCCTGACGAAGAATTGAGAGACGCCCCCATAAAATCGAGCTCCCCATTGACCTGATTGACAGTGTGCTCCGACGTTCCCAGAAGAAGCCCCCTGGCGGTGAGGGATGCCAAACCCTCCTCTCCAGACGGATCTCTCCTGGAGCCCGAATCGATGAGGAGTTGCAGTGTCACAAACGGCAGGGAGTGCTCCTCGCCGACAAGAAGAATGAGTCCGCTAGGAAGAAGGGTCCTCTGAACCGGAGGCATGGCAGAGGCCGTATGCGGTTGTGGACAAAGGCAGAACAGCAGCAATGTGAAGATCGTCGTCTTAAGGATTTTGGTATTCATCACACCCTCGATTTAGGAATTGGGGAATTTAGGAATTACCGTTTCTCCGTTTGAAATTTGGAATTCGCTGTTTATAAGTCCTTATCTCACAATCTTCTCTTTAATGGAAGACCCTGCCGGCGGGAGATTGCCTTCTTTGGGTGGAAGAGGGATCAGAACCCCCACCGTTCGGTTGTCCGGCTTCAAATATTTTTTTGCGACCCGCTGGATATCTTCGGGTGAAATTTTCCGAATGGAAGGAAGATAGTCATCAATCGCTCTCCAGGTAAGGGTAATCTCATTTCGCGCGAGGAGCATCGCCTGGTAGAAGAGTGAATCCTGCCCAAATACAAAGGAAGCTTCCATTTGGTTCTTTGCCTTTTCCAATTCCTGCGCTCCCACTAATTCTTTTTTCAGTCGCTCCACCTCCTCATCTAATGCCTTCTCCACTTCGGCCAACTCTTTGCCTGGAAGGAGTTCGGCTGAAAGATAAAACAGGCTCGGATCCCGGGAGAGAAGAGAGTGGTCAGCATCAGCACTGAGCACAAGCCTTTTTTCCCGCACAAGGCTCTGGTAAAGTCTGGAGCTTTTTCCTGCCGAGAGCAGGGTGGCGATCACCTCGAGCGCGTAACTATCGGGCTCTCGAAGATTGGGGACATGATATCCCATCACGAGATAGGGAAGCTGTGCTTCCTTCTTTACAAAGATTCTGCGCTCGCCGATCTGCCTTGGGTCTACATCTCTTTCCTGATTCGGGGCGATCCCCTTTGGTATGGAACCGAATGCCTTTTCGATCTTCGGAAGGAGTTCTTCTCTCTTGAAATCTCCTACGACGATGAGAACGGCATTCACAGGGTTATAGTAAGTCCGGTAATGGGCCTTCAGGTCGTCAAGTGTAAACCGCTCGATATCCTCCTTCCATCCAATCGTGGGCCAGTGATAAGGCGAGGTCAAAAATGCGGTGGCCTCCATATGTTCCTGCAGGTTGGCCTGAGGGTTATCTTCTGTGCGGAGCCTCCGTTCTTCCATGACCACCATTCGCTCTGTCCGGAAGTCCTGTTCCCGAAGAAGAAGGTTCTGCATCCTGTCCGATTCCAGATCGATTGAAACCTGGACTCGGTCTGTGCTGATATTTTCAAAGTAGGCCGTATAGTCACGGGAAGTAAAAGCGTTGTCATTTCCCCCGTTCTCCTGGATGATTCTGGAGAACTCCTCAGGGCCGACCTTTTCTGTCCCCTTAAACATCATATGCTCGAGCATATGAGAGAGACCTGTTTTTCCCCACGCCTCGTTCCGAGACCCCACGCGATACCAGACCTGAAAGGTGACAAGAGGCGCTTTATGATTCTCAAGTAGGATCACCTTCAGGCCATTAGGCAGGACGGTTTCAAAGACATTCTCCTTCAATCCCGCTTCCGACATTGGAACAAAGAGAATGAAGGAGAACAATAAAAGTAGAACAACTCTCCCTGCTGATTTTAACAAAGAATTCAATTCCAGCTCCTTTCTTGCCCCCCTCACCACCCCTCTCCCTCATGAGACTTTGTCATTATTAATGCGAAGCATTTCTC
>JBAVGF010000290.1:0-10982 GCA_049684675.1 Thermodesulfobacteriota bacterium
CATCGGCGTGCTGGATGGCTTCTTGCGGTAAGATGGTGGGATGAATTCCACCGAGAACGACTTTGGAACCTCTCTGTCTAAACATATCGGATAATTGATAGCTTCTATTGGCCGTTGCGGTCATGCAGGAAATCCCAACCAAATCGAAATCCAAAGAAAAATCTATCTCTCTGATTTCTTCATCTACAACAGTAATATCAACGTCATCTGGCGTCAGTGAGGCCAGAATGTGTAGACCTAATTGAGGTATTTTAAGAGCTCTTAGTTTCTTACGAAACTTATGAGAAGGTGAAACCAATAAGAGTTTCATCAGTACGCCCTCGTTTCTTACAAAAATATTCAGGGGTGGCACCCTAATCTAATGCAACATCCGAATTACCTTGCCCCGGAAAGAAATTGAGTGCCCTTATTGAAGCAGAGAGTAAGGTGAATGCCTTAGAAACTGGGATGACCTTCCCGAAGAGATTCTTTAGAATATGGCTTAGGTTATTCCTTCTCCTTCTTTTGCAAGAATGCTGTGAGCAAGTCTATCGGCAGAGGGAGGATCGTCGTTGAGTTTTTCTCGGCCGAAGGATCCATCTTAAAGTATCTGTCCAAGAGGATCTAATATTCCTTATTCTTTCCCTTAGCTTCCGGGTCTTTGTGGGACTAAAACGGACTTTCGCCTGTGCCTCGGATTTCTTCCATGTCTACTACCCCTCCTGAATCTTTTCGGCAATTCAGGGACGATTGAGGGGAATATGAATTCTAAAACATTTTAAGGCATTTCTCTACATTTGCCGCTTCTTCAAAAATAACCCACCGCTGTCAACCCTTCGATTCCCAGGCCTGAAGGCTAGGGCTTGCCTTTGGCCCGAGCTCAGGCCGAGGGCTCAGGGTTGGCCCTGAGGTGCGCTTTTTCATCCCTTCTTTAAAAACGAGGCTTGGTGCAGTCGAATGGGTCAAGTTGTTTTGGAATCTACGTCTCCTTCTTATCCCTATTTTCTTGGAAGTACCGTCGAACTTTCGCCGCAATTTGACGATCCGTCATCCTGTCAATTGTTTCAATACCGACGATGCGACCATGCAGTTTGTTTCTCACGAGACGTTTCTTCAGCTCGCCCTTGGCCTCACCAGGACCAAATATCAGAATAGATTCTGCATCACGAATACACGCAATGACCGCATTGTAGTAAATGCTGAATAGTCCCGTAGACCTTCTCTCGCGGCTATCATCTGCCGATACTAGCTGGGATTCATAGGGTGTCGTAGAACGTATACCAGTGGAACGTCCGGGCTGTTTTTCAACCTTTGATATGATCAGTCTGATTTCTTCCCCTTGGTCCGTAACGGCCACGATCAGAGCCTTCCTATGGTCAATCCACAAACCCACTTTTGTTCTCATCGATTTCTCCTTTGTACCGTTTTAACTTCTTTTCACTGCCCGGTTCAGAGATTGGGGGACAACTGGATCCATAACGGTTTCTACCCCACCATCTCACCCTCCCTGCCCCCAGAAAAATAGGCACTCATTGTTTGTGTTATTTACGAATGAAAATGGTTTGGAACTATGGTTCGACAAGAGGCAACATGATACAAAAGGTGGTCCGACCTTCCTTCGACTCCACGGACATTGTCCCTCTCATATTTTTGACCAATCGAGTGCAAGTGTGAAGCCCCCTCCCTCTGCCTTCCCCAAGAGTAAACCGATCCTTTTCCCCTTCCGAGATCTGACCTGTATTATTAATCTCGACCACGGCCCAAGGGTCCTTGCGGTAGGATCGAATAGAAAGTTCTCCTCCTTCTTCAGGAATGGCGTTGGAAGCGTTGTTAAGGAGATTATCTATCACTCTTTCAATATGTAGGGGAAAGCATCGAACCCATAAAGGAGATTCCAACTTCCGTTCAATCAATTGAATATTCCCTCTGTTCAATTCCTTCAGGGCTTCTTCGTTGATTAAAAATCGCCTCTTCGATATTTCCGTTAGGTCAATGATCGATTCCTTTCCTTTCTCATGAAGGGTCAGTGCCAATTCTTGAATACGGGAAGTCTCTTTCAAAAGAATATCCAACGCCTGGTCCACTTTCTCATTCTTAGGATAGGCTCCTTCTTTGAGGATCTTCTGGACCCGTTTGGCAAAGCCTGCCACGGCAATGGCAGGGTTCTTAAAATCATGAAGGATGTCGTCCATCTTCTCCAGTTTCAGCCCCTTGGTCAACTCCTTGCCAAAGAAGGTTAAGATCTCGATCTGCTCTTCTGTAAATCGCCGATGATGAGCTTGAGCATCAAAGACGAGGAAGTATCTGACGGTTTCATCCGTTCCTAAAGGAATATACAGAACCGAATTGATTTGCTGAGTTTCGAGGAAATGTTTGATGTCCGGGGGAAGGAGAAGGGTTCCCTTGATATTGGTAATGAGGATATAATGGGGGAAGATCTTCTCATTTTCAAAACTACCGAAAGGCCCTGTCTGGTCTACAATCACCTTTGCATAAAGTTCTCCTTTCACAGAACGGACATTTCCAATTCCATGTACGTTCTCCGGATATCCAGCCTCCAGGGTAATGTGTTCTCGGTCCTCCGTGACGGAGAAGAGGGCACACCTCTGGATCTTCATGATGTCCACCAATTCCGGAATGACTGAGTTGAAGAGATCCTTCATCTTGATTCCTTCACCCCTGGCCAATTTCTGGTAGATATGCTCCAAAATCTTGTCTTTGGTCACATTCAATTTATGGAGATGATTAATCTTCTTCAAAGCAATGACATAACCCACCCGTTTTGAAAACATCTCCGCAGTCTCGACCTCCAGCGGCGTAAACACCTTGTCTTCCTTTTTATAATAGATCTGGAGAACTCCCTCTGTATCGACTTCCTTAGAAAAACGGTGAAGGTAAATCGGGACGGCCAGCATCGAATGAATTCCAAGTTTTGCAACCTTCTCCTTATTCTTGTATCTCTCTTCCTTTAAGATATTAGGGACCAAGTAACTTTGACGTGTTTTGACCACCTCACCGGCGATCGTATCTTCAAAAGGAATGATCTCCTCACGATCTTCATGAAGGCCGGGGTAAGACCCATAAGAGATCATCTCCTTCTTTTCAGGATCATATATCCGTATGCTCGAAGCCTCCGCACCAAGGTTTTCCACGACGGTCCTCGCTACAAGCTGGAGAATCTCCCTATCCGTAAGAGAAGGATCTATGTCAAGGATCTTTTCGACCTGAGTGATCAATTGGTTTACATACCCGTAAAGCATTTCATCCTTGATCAGGTCGGCTACCCTATTCACCTCTTCGAGAGAGAGGTGAATCCCTTTCTCCAACAAACAAGAACTAATCGATTCAAGGTGTTTCTGGTCAATCTTCAGAGGATCCATAAATTTTGTTTCTCAGAACTTTTTCCCATCGCCCGGTTCAGAGATTCGGATACCACCGGATCAATAAGGCCTTCCATCACCGTAACCCAACCGTCCGCTATAACCCCCTTGCCGACCGAACCTTCCCTGGTCGGTGCGAGGGCGTGCCTCATTCACATTCATCTGTCGACCCAGGAGTTCTTTGCCATTCAGGTTCTCAATCGCCGCTTGGCCCCTCGCCTGGTCAGGCATCTCGACAAAACCAAAACCTCGAGGCTGGCCGCTATATTTATCCTTAACGATTCTGGCAGAGCTTACCTGACCAAAGGCCTCAAAGGCCTGTCGAAGAGTTTCCACTGTTACTTCAAACGATAAATTTCCGACACAAATATTCATGATCATTCTCCTTATCTTGAATTTTCTTTAGTCCTTGATGAAACTTCTTGGATGATCGGCCAATAGGAACGGTTCAATCTTCCCAAGGCCGATGCTTCCATCTGCCTTACTAATCATGGGTTCTATCCCACCCCAGTTCACCCGATTTCCCTTTCTGGGCGCGGCCAAAACGGACATTCGCCTGTATCCCGGACTTCTTCCATGTCTACTACGCCTTCTGAATCTTTTCGGCAGTTCAGAGTATCCGTAACAACCAAATACGGGCAATTGCCTTCGCAGGGAATTTCTGAGCGATCTCTCACCTCGTTATGGAAAGCCTTCATACCCATTTCCCCTTGCTCGTCAGACCCTTTCGTAAATTTTATTCCATATCGCCATACGAGATTCGAACCCTTTCCATCCCCCAAACCGCCTGTTTACCACAGGCAGATTGACAACATAGGGGAACAGAGGGTATCTATTCCCCTATGTTGTGATCAAAATATTAGCCTCTTGGATTGTGATATCAGGGACTATTCAACCTTTCCGGACAAAGTCAAAATCTCTCGTTTAAGAGGAGACGGGACATAGACCAGGTCGACTTCTATCTTTCTAAGGGATTTTTCCTTGATAGCCTTCGTCGGGATCGTGACGTCCAAAGACCCTTCTGTAACGCCTTCAGGCGGGATAGCCTTCCAAAACGAATAAACCTTCACTATTTTCTCTTCGGGTTTATAAGGGATTGGCTTCCCAGCTTCATCCAAATATTCGAGGGTGACCGCCTGGATATCCAGGATATCTTTCGATTTATTGGTGATCTTGATGTTACCCCTGAGGCTCGGCGTCTCGACGATCTCTTTAGAAGCTGTGTCTACCATCGTGATGACCTTAAGGTCGCTAAGTTCCACAAAAAAATTCTGGCCCTTAAGCTCAGACTTCGAGGGAACCAAATTCTTTGTGATTTGCTCCTGTTTGGCAGCCCCCGCCTTCTTCTCCTCCGTAGTACAACTAAAAAGTCCAACTACCAGACTTAAAGCTACGAATATGAAAATCTTTATGAAATGCATACGATGTCCCCCTTTCTTGGGTAGTAAAAGTTAGTAGGAATATTAGACACTTAGGTCCTTCGCCTCTTTATAGATCCCAAACCTCCTTTCCTTTTTTTGCCAGCTTTCGGTGGATACAGGTAAGAGACTCGCTTTTGGTATATCCTGGTAAGAGACTCTCCGAGGCTTGATAAAAAAACCCGCAAAGAAGCTGGTTGGAGTTCTTTGCGGGTCTCTCTCACGTCCTAAAAAGGACTCTTTGCAACTAGGTTTGGTTTCTTTATATACTTTTCTCTGAAGAATGTCAAGATAAATCGTTAATTTTTAAATAATCCCTCAGAAGCCCTGAAAAAATTGGGTTAAGCAAACCCGTAGACTTTAGGCTCAAAGAGGTGGTATTTTTCAGGGATTAAGATGGTTGGCTGGGGGAAAGGGAGTCGAACCCCTATTCACGGAGTCAGAGTCCGTTGTCCTACCATTGAACGATCCCCCAACTTTTCAAAGAACGTGATCGTGTCCCTGCCTACCGGCAGGCAGGCGCGACTCGTGTCGGTGAATGGAAATATATATTAACACAAAAATCTCACTTTAGAACATTAAAAAGTCTATGGAACAATCTCAAAGGATCTTCGATTTCAGGATTTCCAAAAGCTTGTCAATCGAGATTTCTTCCTGGGATTTCGTCTCCATATTTCTCAGCGCGGCTTTTCCCCGCTTCAACTCGTCCTCTCCCAGAATGAGGACATATCGAGCCTTGAGTTTGTCCGCCCTTCGCATCTGACTCTTCAGACTCTTTCCCTCGTAGTCTAACTCCGCTCGAATTCCGTCGAGGTGGAGCTGATTGATGATTCGGTAAGCTTCCTTAAAAGGCTCTTCTCCCAGAGCGGCAATGAACAGATGCGGATAAGAGATAAACTCTTTATCCTTTGGCAATAAGGAGACCAGCCTCTCCATCCCGACAGCAAAACCGATTCCTGGGATTTCAAGGCCTCCAATTTCTTGGAAGAGATTGTCATACCGCCCCCCGCCTGTCACAGCATTCTGAGACCCCAGCTGATAGGAAACGACTTCAAAAGCGGTCCGGGTATAATAATCCAGCCCCCTCACCATTCTGGGATTCAGGATATATTCGAGGCCTGCCATCTCAAGATATTCCTTTACCTTATCAAAATGTTTCTGACATTCTGAGCAGACGAAGTCGCTCACCTTGGGTGCATCGGCAATCGCCTCCTGGCAGGTCTCGACCTTGCAATCAAAGATGCGCAGAGGATTGGTCTGAAGCCTTCTCTGGCAGTCCTCACAGAGCTGAAAAGATTTGTTCATCAAAAACCTCTTCAGCTCTTCCCGATATCTGGGCCGGCAGTTGCGGTCGCCCAGGGTATTGAGCTGAAGCTCAAGCTTCTCGAGCCCTACCCTTCTTAGAAATCGGACGAGCATGACGATGACCTCAGCATCC
Organism: Thermodesulfobacteriota bacterium; assembly: GCA_049684675.1. Lineage (GTDB taxonomy): Bacteria > Desulfobacterota > BSN033 > BSN033 > UBA1163 > UBA1163. The sequence continues at coordinate 6,216 of JBAVGF010000290.1, forward strand.
ACCATGGGGTTCTCCACACCAAAGACCTCTGCGTCGATCTGATAGAACTGCCGGTAGCGGCCTTTCTGAGGTCTTTCATATCGGAACATGGGTCCGATGCAATAGAGTTTGGCTACGGGATCAAAGGTGTAGAGCTGATGCTCTAAGTAGGCGCGCGCCATGGAGGCTGTCGCTTCAGGACGAAGGGTGAGAGAATTGCCGCTCCGGTCAGTGAAGGTATACATCTCCTTCTCAACAATGTCGGTTGCTTCTCCGATGCCCCGGGAGAAAAGTTCTGTCCGTTCAAGGATGGGAATACGAATCTCCGAGAAACCAAACCCCTCAAAAATTTCCCGAGCGATCTCTTCCACAAACTGCCACTTTCCAATCTCGTCGGGAAGGATGTCATTAAAACCACGAATCGCTTTGATTTCCATATCTTGATTCCTCAATTTTGTTGTAATTTAGCCCATCCGCTCCAAAAAGTCAAAATAGAAAAAGTTGATTCTGAAAGAGATTTAGGATAATTATTCTATTGGTTTAATGTTCAAAGGAGAATCCATGCAGATTAACCCTCAGATTTTCAGGGAGTATGATATCCGAGGAGTGGTCAATAAGGATTTGACCCCTGATATTGCCAGAACGTTAGGTCAGGGGTTTGGAACCCATATGGCTCAATCGGGTCGGAGAGATTTGGTTGTGGGCAGGGACGGAAGGCTCAGTTCAAAGGCTTTCGCGGAGGCTCTGACCGAAGGCCTCCTCTCCACAGGATGTAATGTCGTCAATATCGGTCTCTGTCCAACACCCGTCTATTATTTCTCCGTCTTCCATCTTGATAAAGAGGGCGGAATGGTAGTCACTGGAAGTCATAATCCCCCGGAGTTCAACGGTTTTAAGGTATCGGTAGGGAAAAGCACCATCTTCGGAAAGGAAATTCAGAATCTCAGGCGATTGATCGAAAAAGGGGAATTTGTGAAGGGCAAGGGAAATCTCTCTGAAGAAGAAATCATTCAACCCTATCAGGAGTATATCAAAAAGAATATTCGCGTCAAAAAGAAGATGAAGGTGGTGATCGACGCGGGGAACGGGACGGGAGGAGTTGTGGCCGGGCCGCTCCTCAGGGATTTGGGTTGTGAGTTGGAAGAGCTTTACTGTGAGGTGGACGGCCGATTTCCGAATCATTTCCCGGACCCCACCATCCCAGAGAATTTAAAAGTTTTAAGAGATCGCGTGAAGAAGACCCGGGCGGATGTAGGGATTGGGTATGATGGAGATGCGGATCGTATAGGAGTCGTAGATGATCAGGGAAACATCATCTGGGGCGATCAATTGATGATCCTTTTTTCAAGGGAGATACTGAAAGATAAAAAGGGAACTGCCTTCGTGGCAGAGGTAAAATGCTCTCAGAATTTATTTGATGATATCGAGAAACACGGTGGAAAAGCGATGATGTGGAAAACAGGCCACTCCCTGATCAAGGAGAAGATGAGGGAAGAGAAGGCCGTCCTCGGCGGAGAGATGAGTGGGCACATTTTTTTTGCAGACCGTTATTTTGGTTACGATGATGCCATCTATGCATCGTGCCGCCTCATCGAACTCCTCTCCAAGACAGACCAGAAATTATCCCAGCTCCTTAGCGATGTGCCAAGGACATTTATCACCCCTGAAATTCGAGTTGATTGTCCGGATGAGATTAAATTCAAAGTTGTTGAAACAGTAAAGGAAGCCTTGAGAAAAGACCACCCGATCATCGATGTGGATGGGGTGAGGGTAAAATATGAAGATGGATGGGGGCTGGTAAGGGCTTCGAACACTCAGCCGGTACTCGTTCTCCGGTTTGAGGCCCTGACCCATGAGCGGCTTAATGCGATTAGAGATCTTGTTGAGAAGAAAGTTCAGGAAGTAGTTTCTGCTTTGAAGGGACGTTAATTCGCCACTTTGGATTGCTTTTCGACAGCGGATAAAGATTCGCCCACGGCGCTTTTTCCTCCAAGCACCTAATATTTTGCCCTAATATTTTAATTGACAAGATACACTTGCAAGTCTAAAATTTTCAAAAATACAACCTGCAGTTCAATGACAGGGCGGAAGGAAAAGGAGTGAGAAAAATGGAGAGAATTAAGGTTGGGGTGATCGGTGGAACCGGCATGGTAGGCCAGAAGTATATCACATTGCTCAGGAATCATCCTTGGTTTGAGGTGACGTATGTTGCAGCCTCCCCTCGCTCGGCGGGCAAGACATACGCAGAGGCCGTTTCGGGACGTTGGCTAATGCCTGAGCCGGCCCCGGAGCAGATCAAGGCTCTTGTGGTTCAAGACGCAAATCTTGTGGAATCCGCGAAAGGTAAATGTGAGTTGGTATTCTCGGCCATTGAAGCGGACAAGGACACTGTCCGAAGACTTGAGGAAGAATATGCCAAAGCCGGTATTCCGGTGGTATCCAACAACTCGGCACATAGAAACACGCCAGATGTGCCGATGATGTTACCGGAAGTGAACCCAGGCCATGCCGAGCTGATCCGATTTCAGCGTGCGCAGAGAGGCTGGCAAAAAGGACTGATCGCCGTCAAACCGAACTGCAGTATCCAAAGCTATGTCACTCCGCTCTTTGCTTTGATCGAGGCGGGCTATAGGATAGAGGCCGTCATCGTGGCGACTCTTCAAGCGGTTTCCGGGGCTGGATTTCCGGGTCCTGCGTCCCTGCAGATGATAGACAATGTCATTCCCTTTATCAAAAACGAAGAGGAAAAGTCAGAATTGGAACCCATGCGGATTCTGGGACAGCTTCGTGAAAATAGAATCATACCAGATAATTCGTTTAAGATTTCAGCACACTGCAACCGGGTTCCTGTCATCGATGGGCACATGGCGTGTGTGAGCGTGAAGTTCAACGGCCGAAAGCCGTCGATAGAGGAGGTTATGAGGATCTGGAAAAGCTTTGCCGGCGAGCCTCAAAGACTGGAACTTCCCTCTGCTCCCCAGAACGCCATCATTTACCGAGAAGAAGCCGATAGGCCTCAGCCACGGATGGACAGAGATGCGGGAAGAGGTATGGCAGTAACGGTGGGACGTCTTCGGAGATGCGAGGTTTTCGATTACCGGTTTGTGGGCCTTTCGCATAACACCGTTCGAGGGGCGGCCGGAGGCGCTATTCTCACGGCAGAATTGTTGAAAGCGAAGGGATTTTTTTAAAATGGCGGCGAATTTAAAAATCCGAGCAGGTGCCCAAAAAGACATTGGAATTCTGACAGAGATTATCCGGAGCTCTTTTCGGGACGTAGCCGACCGCTTTGACCTGACACAGGAAAACTGTCCAAAGCATCCGTCTCACTGCACGGCGGACTGGATCCAAGAGGATATGGACCGAGGCGTCACCTATTTCATCCTTGAAGACAACGGCTTCGCCTCAGGATGCGTAGCTCTCGAACTGGCTGGGACCAAGTTGTGCTACCTCGAACGCCTTGCCGTACGACTGCCCCGGCGGCGGCGCGGGTTCGGGAGAGCACTGGTTGAGTACGTGTTAGCAGAAGCCAAACGCTCCGGCGCTCATCGTGTGAGCATCGGAGTCATTGCCGAGCAAACGGAGCTGAAGAGTTGGTACCAAAAAATCGGGTTTATCGAAGCCGAGACAAAGGAATTCGCTCACCTGCCTTTCCGGGTGACCTTCATGTCTTACACAGTTAATCCGAACTGCCATTCATCGGTTTCAACAGACGCCATGAGCCGCTCCGCTGAACATGACCGTTGAATAAAATTATTAATAACTAAAATCCCCCCCAGCCTCCCTTGACCAAAGGGGGGGAGAACAGTGGAAATTTTGGCCTTGACTCTCCTGGCGGGAATTATTAAGATGGTTATAGTGTTCAATTCTTCTTATTTTTGTTGCGGAACGGGGATATTGATGATTACATTAGGAAGGGAACCAAATTAAAGAGGAGGGATGAAAAATGAGAATTAAGGATGTGATGACAAGGAATCCAGTTACGGCGGATAGTGAAACATTGGTTTTGGATGCCCAAAAGCTAATGAAAGAAAACAATATCCGCAGGCTCCCCGTGGTCGACAAGGGTAAATTGGTGGGCATTATCACTAAACACGATCTCCTCGAGGCTTCACCTTCACCAGCCACATCATTGAGCGTATTCGAATTGAACTATCTCCTTGCAAAAATGAAGGTGAAGGAAATTATGAAGAAGAATCCCGTGACGATTACCCCGGAGACCCCTTTTGAGGAGGCCTTGAGACTTGGACAAGAGAAGAAGATCGGCGCGTTCCCGGTGGTGGAGAACGGGAAATTGGTCGGCATTACGACCGAATCGGACATCATCCGGTTCGTGACGCGCGTCCTGGGGATCAAGGAAGAAGGATCGAGGATCACCATTGAAGGATTGGGCGGAAAGTTGGGCGATCTCGAGAAGATCGTTTTAGTCGCAAACCAACACCACACGGTTATTTTGAGCATGATGTCCTTGCCAAGACCCGAAAAGAAGGATTGGCTGATCGTGCTTCGACTGAAAACGAATGATCCTGACCCGCTCGTCAAAGATTTCAAGAAGGCCGGCTTCAATGTCACCTTTTCGTCCTGGTTTCGTTGTGAAAAGGGGTAGGCCTAACTCATTTGACCATCAGTTCTGGCCGCCAAGTAACAAAAAGGGTGCGTTCACTAAACGCACCCTTTTTGTTATTTAGCAGCCAGAACTGATGATCTAATGAGTTAGGCCCCCCCCTTTTCACAACGAAACCAGGAGGAAAAGGTGACATTGAAGCCGGCCTTCTTGAAATCTTTGAC
>JBAVGF010000291.1:0-3678 GCA_049684675.1 Thermodesulfobacteriota bacterium
GCTCAACATCAAGCTCCAAAAGATTGCTGAAGAGCTGAGTTCGATGACCTCTCTCAATTTCGTCGAGCATGATCGTGAAAAGGCTGTTATGGGAATTATTGCCGGGGGGATCGGCTATGGGATTGCCCGGGATGTCCTCACTGAATTGGGCCTCCGGGAAGAGATCCCTATCCTGAAGATCGGAACTCCCTTCCCTTTTCCCACTGAGATCGTGGAGAATTTTATTGAGAGATGTGATCATGTTTTGATCCTCGAAGAGACCGAACCAGTCATTGAGCTTCAAATACGGGACAAGTCGAAAATCACCGGAAGATTAGATGGAAGGATTCCCAACGAAGGAGAAATGCTTCCTGAAGTCATTACCCAGGTGATCTCAGATCTGTGTAAAAAGTTCTCCATCCCTGTAAGGGAAATTCCTTCTACAGTACCTCTTGAGAAATTAGTGGCTGGGCTTGGCTTGCCTATTCGCCGGCCAACCCTTTGCTCAGGATGTCCTCATCGGTCTTCTTTTTATGCCCTTAAGAAAACCTTCCCTAACGGGATTTTTCCCAGTGATATTGGTTGTTATACCCTGGGAATGAATTTGGAGTCGGTCGATACCTGCCACGACATGGGCGCTGCCATCACCTTTGCCAGTGGCCTCTACCAGGCTTACCATCAAGATGGTCAAGACATTCCCATCATTGCCACCATCGGAGATTCGACTTTCTATCATTCCGGTGCTCCAGGACTCCTGAATGCTGTCTATAATGGTTCGCGTTTCATCCTCGTGATTCTCGACAACTCCATCACAGCCATGACAGGCATGCAACCGACTCCTGAATCCGGAACCACGGCTGACGGTCATTCTGGTAAATCCCTTTCTCTTGAAGACCTGGTGAAGGGATGCGGTGTCAAATACATCCGGGTTGTCAATCCTTACGATATCAAGGGGATGATTCAGGAAGCCGAAAAGGCGCACAAATATACTCAGCAACGAGAGGGTGGAATGGCTGTTCTCATCGCCCGTTACCCCTGCATCATCTACCAAAAAGAGCAGCTCAAGGTGAATCCCGTCAAGGTTGAAATCCGTCATGTGCCTCCGCCAGAAAAGGGTCTTCCACAGGTGAAAAGCGGAGAGATGGACAAATCCCTTTTACCTGTGTTTCAAGATGAGGCTTGTTGTGAATGCGACACCTGTATGATCCAGTGTCCTGAGGGAGCGATTTCCAAGACCGAGGGCGGTTATGTCATTGATTACGACAAATGTACAGGTTGCCGCGTTTGTGTCCAGGAGTGTCCTACCTCGGCGATCGACATGCCGGCTGTGGGTGCTTGTATTGGCTGTGGGTACTGTCTCAAACGATTCGAGTGCCCCTCCTTGATAAGAGGAGAGGATGGTCGAGTGAAGATCGATCGATTAACCTGTGTGGACTGCGGTCTCTGCGCCCAGGTCTGCTGTCAGGAAGGAATCTATCAGGTCAGTTAAAGGAATGAAGAAATGCTTACTTTCACCGCAGAGGCGCGGAGGTCGCGGAGGAACTTTTCTTTTGATCCAATCGGGAGACGGCGATTTGATCAAACATCTTGCATCCAAGAATCAAAATAACCAGAATTTGTTCTGATTGCAAAGAGAAGAAGCTTTTTGTCTGTCGGCACCTCCCGACAGACAAAAAAATCACTTCTCGGCGCTCTCTGCGGCTCTGCGGTGAATTGCATTCCTTAGTAAACCCGGACGAGGAGTGAATGATGAATATCCAGATGATCATATCCGGTGTCGGTGGACAGGGTGTCCTCCTGGTGACACGGATTTTTGCGGCCTTTGCCCTCCGAGAAGGCTACCCCCTCATTGGTTCGGAAGACCACGGGATGAGCCAACGGGGAGGGTCAGTGATGACCCATCTGAAGATTGGAAATTTCGATAGTCCCCTTGTCAAGAAGGGAAGCGCCGACATCCTCTTATCCCTTGAAAAGAACGAAGCCTATAAAACCCTTTATTATCTCAAGCCATCTTCGAATGGTCGAGACGGCGGTCTCTGTTTTATCAACGCCTCAGACTCGAATTCTATGAGCCCGGAAATCACGACATACCTGAAGGAAAAAGGCATCGAAACGTATGTGGTTGGAGCGGATCAATTAGCAAGGGAAATGGGATCGCCTCAATCGGCCAATATCGCCCTCATCGGTTTTGCCGCGTCCCATCCCAGGTTTCCTTTTCCCCATGACAAACTCAGAGACGCTATAGAACGGGCAACCCCCCAAAAGTTTCGAGAAGTAAGCCTCAAGATATTTGAGGAAGGGTTCGCTGAAGGTCGAAAAACTATAAAGCCGTGATTCCTATTCTCAACCATCTTCTTTCGCCGGCTTAGAAGGAGGAAAGAATGAAAGTGCCAAAATTTAAAAGTTTAAAAGAAGAAAGGGAATTTTGGGATACCCATGATTCGACGGATTATCACGATGACTTCAAGACAACCAAAAATGTGGTTTTTGTTCGACCCAAGAAAGAAGTCATTTCATTACGTCTGGAGCCTAAGTTCATAAGGAGGTTAAGAGAGCTTGCTGATAAAGAAGGCCTACCTCCTACGACCTATGCCAGGATGTTAATTGTTAAGAGTATTCAGGCCCATACAAAATAAACCCATCATCCAGAATTCATCCCAGTAACTTCTTGACTTCCCTGTGCTACCTGTCGTCCATCCTGGCCCCGCAAGACGGGACGTAGGAGGATGCGCTCTCCGATTTTGAGGTTAAAATTGCCCTCCTAAGCCTGAAATCAGCCTCTTTCTTTTTAGAAATGATTAATTCGATCAGGCAGTTCACTGGGTCCGACCCCGCACCCAGAGACTATCAGTTATGTAGCACAGCCAGTGGACAAGTATCTTGTCATCATCCGAGAGATTAACCGGAGCATAATTTATCAGCGATTCGGCATCTGTACCCTCCCATCTGGCTTTATCTATGAAATCCGTGATGCCAAAAAGCCTTGCTACTCTTCCTTTTCTCAGAGATTCTCCCTTCTTAGGAGGCATGTCCCGGCTCCCCACTTTCAGATGATTGGACCCAATTCGCCTTTTTCATTATTCAGTTGCCGATAGGAAAGCCGCAGCCCAAAGCGCCGCCGCACGTTATCAAGGTATTGTTTTGTTTCTTTCGTCGGCTTCGCCTCAGCTACCACAACGAGTTCGCTTGCGCGGTCCGCATTTGGCCAGTATGCATATTCAAGGAGTTGGCCTACTGCCTCTCGCAACGCCATTCGGGCAGAGGGCGCAACCTTAATTTCAAAGAAGGTCATGGTGCCACTCTGCCTTACTTCTACGTCAACCTTATTCCACCCCATGACAGGCACTTCCGTTCCAACATTCTCCCGGCCGTACTCCTTGACCAGAACCTCATATAATGTGCCCTGAAGTTTGTTATGCCGAAGGGCGATATCCCGCTCAGTAGCAATCCCGGATGCTTTGGTTGACGACTTCTTTACAGTGCAACCGGGTCGGAAAGCAGTCAGACTATCCACTGGTGTTGGCAACTCATCCTCTCCTTCAACGAAAGCGTAAAGCGGCATGAGGCGGTCGAATTCGTTTAGGGCGTCCTCAAGGTTCAACTCGTTAACGTCAACCCATTTCCCGAAGAATATAAAATTGCCTTTTTTTGCCCAATCTGGCCGGATTGGTTGGGCCTTGAAGTCTTCACTCCTGGTTC
>JBAVGF010000292.1:0-5940 GCA_049684675.1 Thermodesulfobacteriota bacterium
CATCGGCGTGCTGGATGGCTTCTTGCGGTAAGATGGTGGGATGAATTCCACCGAGAACGACTTTGGAACCTCTCTGTCTAAACATATCGGATAATTGATAGCTTCTATTGGCCGTTGCGGTCATGCAAGAAATCCCAACCAGATCGAAATCCAAAGAAAAATCTATCTCTCTGATTTCTTCATCTACAACGGTAATATCAACATCATTCGGCGTCAGTGAGGCCAGAATGTGTAGACTTAATTGAGGTATTTTAATAGCTCTTAGTTTCTTACGAAACTTATGAGAAGGTGAAACCAATAAGAGTTTCATCAGTACGCCCTCGTTTCTTACAATATTATATGGAATCGAGATAATTTAAGAATAAGTTATTCTTTGGGTTGAAGCATATCCCTATCGCCACTTTTCGGTTGTAATATACCCCGTTTTCAAAAATTAGGGAAGTGGATGTTTCAGAAAGGAGTTCGCATGAAAGGAGGATGCGAATAACACCTACAAGTCCTTGGTGACAAGTTAATGTTGGAGTTAATGATTACCGAAGGAAATAAGCAAAAAAGGCAGAACCGAATTGGCCCTGTCTTGGTTTCAGAAAATGGAAGACTACTAACCTATTTTTTCTCTTCCAAAAATCAAGATAATTCTCTCTGCAGTGTTTGCCAGCCTCAAAGCCCAATCTTTCCCAATTCTTTGTCTGAGCCAATAATAGAGGGATAGGTTTTTGTTAATCAGGAAATTCCTCATTCATATCTCCGCTGAATAATGAATATAAATTACTTTCTAACTTTCTGAGACAAAACCTAAAAAGAATAGTGTAGACCATTTCTGTTTCTACCCTATCAAAGAAAATTGAGCAGGAATTTACTTTTTTAATTTCCTCCTGAGTCCGACGAGCCTAAGCAGACCAGAGCGTAAAGGTCTCCAAATACTAAAAAATCGGTCTTTTGTCAAGCGAAAAATAGATTTTTGAAAATTATCTTTTTTAGTGAGTCTTAAGAGAGGTATTGGTATAGGTTAAGACAAAGATTATTGACTTCAACTTGAAAGGTTATACCATGGAAAAAAAGTAAAACAAATGTTTCAGGAAGGAATCCTCGGAGCTTCTACATGGTAGACTGGAGGAATCTCCTCAGATTCAAATCGGCCACCAAGAAGGAGGTTCAGTTTCCAACGATCCTCATCCAATATCTGGATCAATTCTAATCCATACCGATACCCCTCCCAATACTGGTTTCCTTTCAAGTCTTCTTTCCAATAAGGTTCCTTCCGCACAATCTTCGCCACCACTTTGAAGTTAGCCAATTCAAACCCCTTTGGGAACAGGACAGCAATATCTAATTCCATACCAACAGGGATGTCTCTGACTGCTTCGATGAGAAAGCCTCCCTCGCTTGCATTGACAAGAACCCCTCCACGTAAACACGATCCATCCATATCCCGATATTCAAGAGGCAAATCAACAATGAACCGGGGATATCTTCTTCTCTCTCTTTTGTTAAATGATCCTTCCAATGTTTCCTTGTACCCTCAGGTTTTTCTATTACTAAATTTGAAGAATTTCCTTGGCTAATTTCAATATTAAATCGGCCATCCCTTTACTCTGAACCCGTGGTGTTTCCGATAAATTCTCTGATTTGTTAACCCCTCCATCTTCTCCGTTTCTGGGCATACATCAAGGCATCCGCCTTAGAAAGGAGTTCATCTATCGAAATAGGATATTCAGGATCAAACTGAGCAGTTCCCAAGCTAATCGATAGTGTATGTTGGGGTCGCTTGACATTATAATCCCTCACATTTTCATGCAAGCGAGTCAATAGTGTCTCACTGTTCTCATCAGTGGATTCCAATAGAACTACAAATTCATCTCCTCCAATCCGAGCAATAATATCCGACTCACGAAAGGTCTTTTTCAGGATATCTGCAAGGCCTGTTAGTGCCTGGTCTCCTTCCTTATGTCCATAGTGGTCGTTAATCCATTTTAAGTTATCCATATCGATGAAAAGTAGCAACGGCCTTTTCTTTGTCCGAACGGCTACCTTTAAGCACTGCTCTGTCAAAATAAAGAATCTTCGCCGATTATACAAACCTGTAAGCTCATCCGTGAGGGATAGAGCCAGCAACGCCTCCTCTCCGCTATGGTCATGCATCATTTTATTGAAACGGAGAACGAATTCGTCGATGGAGAATGGCTTTTTTATGAATTCCCGAGCTCCTGCAACAATAGCTGACGCAGCAGAATGTTCATCAGCGTGCCCAGTCATGATCATGACGGGAAACTTAGGATGTAATTTTAACAATTCCTTAGTAAGAGTAATTCCATCCATAAGAGGCATCACAACATCTATTACCGCTGAATCATAGGCATTCTTCTTGATTTTTTCTAAAGCCTCTATTCCATCTTTTGCTGTTTCGCAGCTATGACCGTATTTGGAAAACAAGGATACTATAAGATTGCTTACTGGCTCTTCGTCATCCACTATTAGAACCCTGTAAGAACCCATTTTTGTCCTCTCATTCTGCTCTAACAACCAATGTTGATGGATGGTCACACCTCTCGATGAGATCTATTTCTTTCAGGCAGGAGTCCGAAGTCTATATGGTGGCCTCATTTTTACCAGGGGTGGTTTTCCCGCACAAAAGCCATTCCTCCAAAGCGGTTTTCTTAAATCTCCAACGCCTACCTACCTTCAAGGCTGGAATCAATCCGTTTTTCGCCAAGCGGTGAATGATTCGAACATGAAGGCTTAAATACAAACCAGCTTCAATGGGTGTCAAGATCTCTTTCATGCGGTTTGTTCCAATTAGATATCCCAATGTCTACCTTTCCTTTTAAGAATCTATATAGCTCTGATTGCAGAACTCTCCAGCCTTTTCCCGCTTTGATAGCTCTTATTCTTCCGAGCCGGATGTATTTTAAGAAGGTAGGCTTGGAGATTCTTAAGTATTCAATTGCTTGGTCAGTTGTTAAAACTGAATCCGTTTCCATTAATGACATTGATTTTCTCTCATTTGTTTTTAATTTCGTTAATTTATGAGCAAGAAATATGCCCAGAGAAGGTTTGATAGAACTAACTATTTGACCTTTAAGATTTAATTTGAGTTTTGAATAAGAATTGGAAGATGAGTAACTCCTTGACTAAGTGACAATTTGTCGGGGGTAAAAAGATTTACGCCAAATAATGGCTTTAATTGAAGTTAATAAAAGGATTAGAAATGTACGCTCTTATCTTGAATCAGGAGAGTCATTTGCGGATCTACTTCCTTCCCAGAATGGTTGTCCTTGCTACCGTATTCCTCCCCAATCTATCCTTCACATATTCAATCCTCACCCTGTCACCAAAAATGGGACTCTCGAACCCGAACGGGTGTGGCGGCAAAGAAAGCCTGGGAGATTATCAGAGCGAAGACGAAGGAAAAACAGGTAATAGGAATTTGATTTAAACAAGAATATTGAGATTGGGTTCCAGAGAACGAGCAGGTCATTAGGTTAAGGTCTGCCCGTTCTCACGTAAATTTGTCCTAAACGAAACTCAATATGAGAAGGGGTATCAATTGACCCCTTGGCCTACCGAGTACGCCTACTTATCTTCGATAGCAAGGTAATCTGGAAGTTGATGATTACCGGTTGAAGTAAATAAAAAAAACAGGAACATTACAGATCCTGCTCTTGGTTCTTGACAATTTCATGTGGATTTATTTTTAAAATCCATCCATTTCTTTGCGGCGATTTTTCACCTCTTGCTCCAAGGCCCTGGCGGATAAAGATCGGGTGATGATGAGACGCAATTCATCAATATCGAAAGGTTTTGTCACACAACCATAAGCTCCAAGCTTCTTCGCTTCGGGAGCCGTCTTCACGGGCTTCGTAGCCGTGACCATGATCACGATGATGTTGGGATCATTCTGCTTTATTCTTTCTAAAACTCTTAAACCATCCAGGTCGGGTAAAATGATATCGAGAAGGATGACGTCTGGAGAGTGTTCTTTGATTTTGGAAAATGCCTCTTCGGCGTTTCTGGCTAAAGACACCTCATAATCATTCTTTAAAATCATCTTGAGAGATTCTCTGGCTCCAATTTCATCATCAACGATTAATACGCTTCTCATTTTTCCTGCCAATTTTCCTGCCAACATAACAAACCAAACAAAACCCCCATTCCTTTTTCAGAAATTGGGTCCAAATTGAATCCTTACCCATGTTCGGGGAGGTGTAGTATGCATGGTTTTCCTCTCTAAAGTGAAGTTTGAAAAACACGCTTTCAGGAAAGAAGCCTTGAAAAGAGGATTACTTGCTACACCTGCCAGTCAGCAGCCTGAGGTGTGCTTGGCAATTAATCATTTCTGGTGGGAATATTCGTATCTTTTTCTACCTCCATTTTAATGAGCCCAAATCCCCCGCATTTTTGGCAACATTTACGTTTTGGATTTATTGTAAATCCTTTGCCGTCACACAACGGACATAATACCATACCGATTTTTTCTGGATCAAAAGTTTTATTCAAATTGATTTGTCCCCCTTTTTTCTAAGAGTTGCCTCATTGATTAGTTTTATTTAACCCATAAAGGTTCTCTCCCTTCCTTCAAAAACTCCTTTCTGGATAGTCGATTGAAATCGTCTTGCGAACTGTTTTATTAATTCAATGAAGAAGAAATCGCTTGATCTGATTGTCCCCAGCCGTTTTTCTTATCTATTTTTCCCCATGCCATTCCCCCACACCGAATTATATTTTCAATCGTAAGTCCCCAAACATCTCCAATCTCCTCTGCACTCCACGGTTCATTGATCAAACAACAACAGTTTCCTATCTCAAGGGCCCTATCCGTGATTTTGAGGTTTTCTGGATTAAGGTTTAACCCTTCCCAGAACAGGTTGTGGGGACATTGATACTTCATACAAGGTATAGGAACAAGCCGTCGTGTGCACATCTCTTTACCCTCCTCCACAGGAATTCTTAAATCGTTGTGAACCGGCGATATAAATTCATGGCTATCATTGTTGGCCTGGGTGTCCGCTCGTCAGACCCGTTCGTAAATTTTATTCCATATCGCCATGGGTGAGGCGGACACCTCACCATGCTTTCCGTCAAACGGTTCTTTTCGGTTGCTTCGCCAACTTGTCTTTTGCCTTTTGTTCCTGTTTGTTTACCTTCTGTTTCCGGCCCTTGTCCTTATCCTTTTTCCCTTTGTCTCCCATTGCGTATCTCCTTTTCCCTTGTTCCCTTTGCCTTAAAAGTCGATGTTTTTACATCACCAGGCCCTTTTTCCTGATCCTTAGGAAAAGTGATTATCGTCAGATCTCTCCTCTCATGATATTCCCTTGCCTCCTTACCTCTACGGGCTCAGTATCTACTTTACTTACTTATGGCTTCTTAGGATCTTTCTCTGTGTTGATTACTCTTTGTTCATAAGGTTCAGACATAAGCCGCTTCCAATCATCAAGTGGTCTGTCACCTTTGCCACTCTCAGGATGCCATTCCTTAATCCGTCTTGGCTTAGATTTACTGTTTGTCTTAATTGCCATTTGTCTTTGCCTCCTTTTGAGGTTTAACATACTTCGTCAGTTTGTACCAGACCCTATTAGGCCCTACCCCTTTATCTGAGACCTCAAACTCAGCGTGTATCTTTTCAATGGTCATTCCACTTCCTTTAACCCAGGACACAAAATGAAAAAGAACGGAAGGGAACAAGTAAAGAAGGCTGAGGGGAAGAAAGTAAAAGATTTGGCGCATAAATCCGCTACGTTGGATAATGCTTCATTTCCATTCTCGGCATCAACCCCTTTGCCCGATTCGATTCTCTAAAATAACCTGATCAACGATCTCTCCGCAGGAAATGCATCTCCATCCAAAAAAATCTTCAACCGGACTGTAAAACTTCTCATAAGCCATAAGACCACCACATCGATTGCATTTCATGGTATCCTCCTTACGTCTTCATCTCTTCGA
>JBAVGF010000293.1:0-4029 GCA_049684675.1 Thermodesulfobacteriota bacterium
ATCTCTGCCCCCTTTCCCCAATATCATAGAAATTACAGGCAGATAATGACCCTGAACCCTCTCAGAATCAATTACCCTTTTGTTACGTACAGTGGCAAGAAATCCGCAGTTTAGGATTCGCAATTCATCATTGCCACCTTTGTCGAGTTCTTCCTGAAGATGAACGATTTCCCTTGCTTTTTAGCAGCGAATAGTATAGAAAGAAGCGTAATTTAGCTGCAAAGAGTCCTTTTTTGGACGTAAGAGAAACCCGCAAAGAACTCTAAACAACTTCTTTGCGGGTTTTTTTATCAAGCCTTATCTTATGATTTATTTAATATTTAGTTACCAGGTTTCGTTCATTAAAAATTTGAAAATAAAAGGAAGAAATTAGAAAGGGACCTAGGGAGAAAATGGCGATAGTAAATTTACACAAAGAATTAGACAAGGAAAAACTGGAGGCTTTAGTTGAGATTTATGAAAAAATTAATAAACTTGAATTTGAGGAAATGCTGGAATTTTTAATCCATCAGACTATCGAAACTCTTGGGGTGAAAAGATGCGCTATTTTTAAGGTTTTTCCTGAGCCAGAGGTAGTGGCCTTGGTAGCCGGAGAACCAAAAGATCAGCATGGGGTAGGCATGAAATTCTCTTTCGAGGATTTAGGAGCGGTAAGAGAGGTGGTTGGGACTAAGTCTTATCTTTTAATTACCGAGCCCTGGCGGGATAAACGCACCTGGCACAGTCGAGAATTGATCTCCCACCGAGGCATTAATGTGATTTTGTTTGTCCCCATATTGGCGCAAGATGAAGTAATTGGCGTAATTGCCATTGATGCGACTGGTGAGAGAAAAACTTTTACCGAGGAAGAGATATACTTCTGTGTGGTTTTGAGCAATTTGGTGGGCGTAATTTTAGAAAGAGATTTAATTCATAAAGAAAGAGAGGAGGAGAAGACGTTAATGTTTTTGGGGCAGGCAGCTGCTGAAGCTGCCCACCGACTTCGCAATCCTCTGGTAGTGATTGGTGGTTTTGCTCGAAGATTGGCAAAATTGAAAGATCCTCTGTGCCAAGATTATGCTTCGCACATTATCGAAGGGGCCGATAAGATGGACGCCGTAATCAGCGAATTGCTGAGGTTTTCTGCGCCTAAAAAAGTCCAGCTTACCGAAACCAAAATTAATGAGGTTATAAAAGAGGTTGAGAAATTAATTCCGGAGTTAATTGGTGCGAAAAAGATTAGGGTTAGTCTCCGATTAGACTCAGGGATTCCAGCCGTTCTTGTTGATCCCACTCAGATCGAAGATGTGTTTTCTTCAATTTTGCGCAACGCGGTTGAGGCGGTCGAGGCAGAGGGAGAGATACTCATTAAAAGCAAAAAAGAGGGAAACGGGATCAAGGTTTCTATTACCAATACGGGTGGGTGCATTGATGAGGAAATTCTCCAAGAGATATTCAATCCTTTTTTCACTACTAAAGCAGCGGGTACCGGTTTGGGTTTAGCTACCGCCTTGGCGACAATTAAAGCTTATAACGGAGACATAAAAGTACAGAATGACCAGGCGTTCAAACTAACCACTTTTGTTATTACGATACCCATACCAGAAGGAAAGGGATAAACGAGTGTTCTTAAATCAAGAGAGTGCTTGAGCTGTTTAAAATAGTATTTGAGTACTGGGCAATTCTGTCACTACAGAAAATTAGACCTCGCGAGGAGTTTGACATAGATGAAAGATTCTGATTCCAAAGTTCCAGACCAGAAAGAACTGGAGAAGGAACTGAACGAATACTTAGGCAAAAAATATGGGGACCGAATCCGATTGGTCGTGCCCATGCTCTTTCCCAAACCCCAGACAGAAGAGGTTTCGAAAGAAGAAAAGGGGATCGGTGAGGGCAAGGGTAAGATTCATTTCGACCTTAAGCCCGAGGAGTTGGAAGCCTTTCTCAATGACTACATCATATGTCAGGAAGATGCGAAACAGATCTTGGCCACAAAAATCTGCACTCACTTCAATCGGATCAAGTTCACAAAATCGGTCAAAGGACGAGATCGATATGAAGAGGTGGGCCATATCAAGAACAATATCCTGATGGTTGGTCCCACCGGAGTGGGCAAGACCTACCTGATCAAATTGATTGCAAAAAAGATTGGGGTTTTCTTTGTGAAGGGGGATGCGACGAAGTTCAGCGAAACTGGCTACGTTGGGGGGGATGTGGAGGATCTCGTTCGGGATCTGGTTTACGAAGCCGATGGAGATATTGAACTGGCGCAGTATGGGATCATTTATGTTGATGAGATTGATAAGATTGCCTCATCCAACAACATCATCGGTCCAGATGTTTCAAGGACAGGGGTCCAACGGGCACTGCTGAAACCAATGGAAGAGACGGAAGTGGACCTCAAAGTCCTTCATGATCCAATCTCTCAATTGGAGGCCATCGAGCACTATCGGAGGACCGGAAAAAGGGAGAAACGGATGATCAATACTAAACATATCCTCTTCATCATGAGTGGAGCCTTCAATGGTCTGGAGGAGATCATCAAGAAACGTTTGAACCGAGAGGGAATTGGCTTTGGGGCTGAGATTCGCTCGAAAGATGAAAGGGCCGAATATCTCAAACAGGTGAAAGCCGAAGATTTCATCGCCTATGGATTCGAGTCGGAATTTATCGGAAGGCTTCCGGTGACCGCCGTTTTTGAGAAACTGGAGGTTGACGATCTCTATGCCATCCTGAAAAATCCTAACAACCCCATCATCCTTGGGAAAAAGAAAGACTTCAAATCCTATGGAATCGACATTCAATTCGAAGAGAAAGCCCTTTATGAGTTGGCGGTGAAGGCCTATGAAGAAAAAACCGGTGCGAGAGGATTGGTCAGTGCTGTAGAGAAGGTTCTCATCAAATTTGAAAAGCGGCTTCCCTCCACAGATATCCGGAAGTTTGTCGTTACACGAGTTGTGGTTGAAGATCCAGGCCAGGAGTTGGAAGGATTACTTCAGGAGCCCTCTGATCCGGAAATGTTGGAAAAATTTGAAGCCCTCCTTTCCCATGAAAAGATGGCCTTGAAGGAGTCTATCCTGAACAGAGAGGCAGAATTTAAAAAACGCTATGGAATCATTTTTCGAGAGAACAGGATCACTATCATTGTCAATCGGATGATCGAAAAAGGGTATGATGTCAACACCGTTTTTGAAGAGGCAGTGGAGATTCAGCGACAGGTCGAAGAGTTTGAAATGAATTTTAAACGGAGGAATGGAATTAACCTTCAATTTAACGAGGAGGCCATCGACCGGATTTCGGAGATGATCCTGAATGAAGATGGGAAAGCAGCAGCGATCTTCTCGCGGCTTTCAAGGGATTATGAATATGGGTTGGAATTGATCAGCGATAAAACGGGTCAAAAAGAGTTCATCATTACAAGAGAGGCGGTTGATAACTCAGAGGGATACCTCGACCGGACGATCCGTGAGATCTACAGGCGACAGTCAGACCAAAGGCTTGAGGGTAAAGAATAATGGCAGCCAGAGATTATTACGATATTTTAGGCGTGAAAAGCGATGCCAGCGATGAAGAAATAAAGCGGCGAGAAGATGAGGAAAAACTGGAAAAGGAGGTACGCAATGGGAGACAAAGGCAAGAAGGATAAGGACAAGGGTCAGAAACAGAAGATAAACAAACAGGAACAAAAGGCAAAAAGCAAGTTGCAGAAGCAACCGAGAAGAACCCCTTGACAGAAAGCATGGTGAGGTGTTTGCCTCACCCGTACGGTCAACTTCGTTGTGTCCCTTGATGGACCGGCAATGGCGGACGGTGCCACCTCGGTGGGCTTTCCGGGAAGACAGGGGTTCAAACGCGTGAACACGACAATTCTTGACGAAGTCCGATGCCTGATGACGGACGTTTCTTCATGGAGGAAAGATCATTCAAATTTTCGGGGATAAAGAGAAATGCAGCCGCGATGGGATTTGTGTTGCCGAATGTCCCACTCAGTTTCTAAGGCATTCACCTTACTCTCTGCATCAATAAGGGCATTCAACTTTTTTCCGGGGC
>JBAVGF010000294.1:0-2192 GCA_049684675.1 Thermodesulfobacteriota bacterium
GAGATTTTTACGGATGTCGGCATTGGAACACAGCTCACCAAAGAACCGTAAAGATCGAAAGGGGTCCAGGGTTCAAGTGAATTGTATAAAGGAAATGACAAGGGAGTTTGCTTTTTGATTGTAAAAACTTGAACCCTTGACTCCTCGAATCCTTGAACCCTTTTATTGAAGAGGTGGTGATGGATTCTCAAACCCTAATGATGTTGTCGGAAAAATATGTGGCCCATACCTATGCCCGTTATCCCGTTCTTCTAGTCAGAGGAAAGGGAACTCGGGTTTGGGACTTGGAGGGCGAAGAATACCTTGATTTTGTCTCAGGCCTGGGAGTATGCAGTTTAGGCCACTGCCACCCAAAAGTCATCAAAGCCATCCAAGATCAGGCAGAAAGGCTGATCCACGTCTCAAACCTCTATTATATCGAGCCGCAGATCCAACTTGCTTCTCTGCTTTGTAAGCACTCCTTTGCCGATAAAGTCTTCTTTTGCAATAGCGGGGCGGAAGCCAACGAGGGCGCGTTCAAATTGGCCCGGAAATATGCAAAGGAGAAGATGGGAAAGAATCGATATGAGATCATCACCATGGAGCGATCCTTCCATGGCAGGACCCTGGCCACCCTGACCGCAACGGGCCAAGAGAAGTTCCATAAAGGTTATGAGCCTCTGATGCCGGGGTTTAAGTATGTTCCCTTCAACGATCTCGGGGCAGTGAAAAAGGGAATCGATTCGAAAACCTGTGCCGTCATGTTGGAGCCCATTCAAGGAGAAGGTGGAGTGAATTGTCCATCCGAGGGTTATCTTAAAGCCCTCCGGGAGGTCTGCGATGAGAAGGGACTCCTCCTCATCTTTGATGAGGTTCAGGTGGGGATGGGCAGGACCGGAAAGCTTTTTGCTTATGAGCATGACGGGGTTGAACCCGATATGCTCACTCTTGCAAAATCGTTGGCAGGAGGGGTCCCCATCGGAGCGCTATTGATCAGGAAGGGGATTGCGGAGAGTTTCAATCCAGGGGATCATGCCTCCACCTTTGGAGGAAATCCTTTGGCCACGGCAGCTGGTGTGGCAGCCTTGACGGCGATGTTAGAAGAGGGGATGCTGGAAAATTGCCAAAAGATAGGAGACTACTTCCTCTCTCAACTCGAGGAGATCAAGATAAAATTTCCTTTTGTTAAACAGGTTCGAGGGAAAGGGCTGATCCTCGGTATGGAATTGAAAATAGATGGAACCTCCATTGTGAAGGAGATGTTGAGGAAAAAGATTCTCATCAACTGCACCATGGGGAATGTGCTGCGGTTTCTTCCTCCACTGATTGCAACGAAGGAAGAAGTCGACCGTGTGGTCAAGGCCTTAGAAGAGGTCTTTCAAGGGTTGAGGTTGTGAGTTCGGAGTTCAGAGTTCGGAGAAAAGATAGAATTTACTCCGAACTAATACAAACGCATTTTATTCCATTACAACCTTGTAGGGCGTGATCCCCGATCACGCCGACCAGACGGTGCGTTCGGGGAACGCACCCTACAGGAACAGTAAAACTATTTAATGCATTTGTACTAGTCACTCCGAACTGAGGTACCCTTTAAAGGAGAGGATTCATGAAAGGCGATGTCAAGAAGGTCGTCCTGGCTTACTCTGGAGGCTTGGACACCTCTATCATTTTGAAATGGTTGAAAAACCAATTCGGGTGCGAGGTGATTGCCTTCACTGCAGATATAGGGCAGGCCGAAGAATTGGATCACCTGGAAGAAAAGGCCAGAGCCACGGGCGCCAGTAAGGTCTACATTGAGGATCTCAGAGAAGAGTTTGCTCGAGATTATGTCTTTATGGCAATAAAAGCCAATGCCATCTATGAGGGAACTTATCTCCTCGGCACTTCCATCGCTCGGCCTTTAATTGCCAAAAGGCAGGTAGAGATAGCCCAGCTGGAGGGGGCAGATGCTGTGGCGCATGGATCGACAGGGAAGGGGAACGATCAAGTTCGATTTGAATTGACCTACTATGCGCTCAATCCTTACATTCGGGTGATCTCTCCCTGGAGGGAATGGCAGTTCAAGTCGAGAGAGGATTTGATCGCCTACGCCCGAGAGAACCGGATCCCCATTCCGGTGACAAAAGAAAAGCCCTATTCCTCTGACCGAAATCTTCTTCATATCAGCTTCGAAGGAGGGATTCTGGAGGATCCGTGGTCTGAGGCACCTGAGA
>JBAVGF010000295.1:0-3055 GCA_049684675.1 Thermodesulfobacteriota bacterium
TCGCATCTCCTCCGCCGAGATATTCGGAAAAGGCCTTCTCAAACTTTTCAGTCACGAGACCTGTAGAAAGCCATCTCGAGCGCAGAGTCTTGAGAACCTCTCGTTCTTCTTCTTCCCCGAGATCAATATCGGAGAGGGGGTATCGCCATTTCATTGTCGTGAATCGTGAATCGTGTAGAATATTTCCCTAATATTGCTTACTTTAATTCGCTTCTCACTCTTCCGCTCACCCTCTTCCGCGAGAGGCATAAGCGCTAACGTTGCTTTCTCTCCCAAGGTGAAACTTCTCTAATTCTTTCCCACCAAGCGAACTTTTCTAACCCCTCCCCCCTTCAAGGGGGAGGCTGGGAAGGGGATGGGATTGCAGCTCCTTAACTACCAACCAAATCTTCTCCTTCACCGATTCTATGTCTTTAAGAACCTCATTGTTCCAGAATCGGAGAATGCGAAAACCAGCCGTCCGTAGTTTTCGCGTGCGATCTTTATCATACCCTGCCTGCTGTCCGTGTTGTCCCCCATCCACCTCAATAACCAGTTTGTTTTCGAGGCAGACAAAATCAAGAATGTAATCACCAAAAGGATGCTGACGGCGAAATTTCAAACCCGAAATCTGGCGACATCGCAGATGATACCATAGAACCTGCTCCGCATTGGACATGTTGCTGCGTAATGCTCGTTGCCGCTTGCCCGAACGTATCTTCCTATTTGTCTGGCCGATCACAATCTACCCATCCCCACCCTAACCCTCCTCTTGAAGGGGAGGGAATTATAGGGGTCTGCCCCCCCTTGAAGGAGAAGATTATTAAAGTCAGCGCTTGTGCCCGCAAGGGGAGAGAAGGGGTCGGACACGGAACACGTGACACGGACACGTTTTTTATAATGGATAACTCCCTACCTTAAATCGGGACAAATTTTTTTGATACCATTCAATGGTCTCTCTCAATCCCTCCTCAAGGGTATATCGGGGTGCCCATTGGAAAAGTTTCTGAGCCAAATGGGTATCGGAGAGAAGTTGCATCACTTCACTTTTTTCCGGCCGGATTCTCCTATCCTCAACCTGAACCTCACCTTGTTTACCCATGAGAGCAAGAATCTTCCTGACCAATTCTTCAATGGAGATGTCCGTTCCGGTTCCAATGTTGACGACTTTCCCTACCGCCCCTTCACATTTCCCAGCCTGGATAAAACCCCTGACGGTATCCTTCACAAAAAGAAAATCCCGCCGGGGCTTGGTGTTCCCTAACCGAATTTTATTCTCGTGGACGGCTTGCGAGATGATGGTAGGAATGATCGCCCGGAGAGATTGGCGAGGACCAAACGTGTTGAAGGGTCGAATCGTGACAATCGGAAGACCGAATGAAACATTATAACTCTCTGCTAACTTGTCTGCTCCGACCTTGCTGGCAGCGTACGGAGATTGCGCCTGAAGCGGATGTTTTTCATCGATGGGAATATATTGAGCTGTCCCATAGACTTCACTCGTAGAGGTATGAATGAACCTCTCCAGGGTGCCCCCTTCAAGACAGGCGTTGAGGAGATGAGCCGTGCCGGCCACATTTGTCTGAATGAAATCGAACGGATGAACGTAAGAATAAGGAATGGCAATGAGGGCACCCAGATGAAAGATTTTATGACACCCCTTCACCACCTTTCTCACGCCATCCGGGTCTTTCAGATCCCCCGGAATCACTTCAATTTGATTCTGAATGTCTTCGGGCAGCTCCTCCAAGAGGCCCTTTTCATCCCTCGAATTGTACCGGACAAAGGCCCTGACCTCTTCTCCCTGCCTGATCAACTCCTCAGTGAGATGGCTTCCGATAAATCCTCCCGCACCTGTAACCAAGATTTTCCCCATAGCAACCTCGTTCAGTACCCTTATTCGTCGCGGTACTCAAATCCAAATGTCAAAGTTCAAATGCCCAATGAATGTCAAAATGGTTCAATGTCAAAATTTCTTCTTTTTGATCTATCTTATCCTTCGACTTTGAGCTTTGAAATTTGACATTTAAGGTTCATATAATAACTTTCTCCTCATCTCCTGAAATTTCTTTTGTGCCTCCTCATAGTCTTCATGCCTGCCAATGTCCAGCCAAAAATCGTCACTGGGGTAACAAACTACTTCCACTCTTTGTCTAATGAGCTTCTGGATCAATTCGGGAAAATCCAGATATTTTTGGGAGGGAATCCATTCCAATACCCTCTTCTCAAAGACGTAGATCCCCATGCTGACAGAGTACAGGAACGTTGGTTTCTCGATATATCGGGTCAATTGATGAGCACGATTATACTCCATAACTCCCAATTCCAATTGGACTCTCTTCTGACTCATGGCAATCGTGACCATCCCTCGATGTTGGCGATGATATCTGATCAACTTTTGATAACTGAGAGTTGTGAGGATGTCTCCGTTCATCACGATAAAAGTCTCCGGAAGATCCGGGATGATGGTAAGAGGACCGGCCGTTCCAAGAGGCTTCTCTTCTTTCGAATAACGAATGGCCACTCCGTACCGGCTCCCATTTCCAAAATAAGCTGAGAGGAGCGGCTCTGATTGCTGACTTACGGTGAATACCATTTCTTTAACCCGAAAATGGGCCAACTGTCTGACGATCACTTCAAGAATGGGCATTCCATCAACAGGCATTAATGGTTTAGGGAATACGGTCGTATAAGGGGCAAGCCTTGTCCCCTTCCCTCCAGCCAGTATGATCGCCTTCATCGTTTTCTCCTATGTTGCTATGGATCTTGGACGTTCCAAGTGGATGCTTAGATTCTGTGTTCGCAAACCGTGATTCGTGTTGGTGATTCGTGATTCGAAACAATTTAGAGATTTTCGCGTATTATCACGATTCACGACTCACGGTTCACGAATCACGTTATTTTTTGTATAATCCGCCAAAAATCTTTCCACTGAAGTCCCAATATCGAATAATCGCTTCAATTCTTCTCTTCTGCGTCCATCTCTTGTCTCTTTTCCTTTATTCTGGAGCGCAACTCTATTTTTCATGCTCTCCTTCAGTGCCATGACATTCTCTGGAGGGATTACCCGTGCCAC
>JBAVGF010000296.1:0-3715 GCA_049684675.1 Thermodesulfobacteriota bacterium
CGGCCCATCCCCATGAAGCCCCGGGCTCCCCCGATGGGCTGGATATTCTCAATGGCGGACTTGACGATGTAGTTCACCGCCAAGGTGATGATAGCCAGATAATCCCCCCGGGTTCGGAAGGAGGGGAAGGCCACCAGAAGGCCTGCCAGGGCTGCCATGAGGCCTCCGAAGAAGAGGATGAAAGGAAAAAGCACGACAGCCCATGCAGGAGGCAGAAGGTTAGGACCGAAGACGGACCCTGCCGTGAAGCACCAGACGGTGACGAGCGAAGCCGTGTAGGCCCCTACGGCCATAAACCCCGCGTGTCCACAGGAAAACTCGCCCATATACCCATTGACAAGGTTCAGACTCGACGACATGATGATGTTGACGCCGACGAACATGAGAACCAATTGAATATAAGAACTTAACGTTCCGGCCCAGGACAGCCCCACAACCAAAACGAAGAATAGACCCGCAAGAATAGTGAGTCCGTACTGTCTCATCAATGACTCTTTAACTTCAAGGAAGGGAAAAGTTCAAATGTCAAAATCCAAATGTCAAATGAATGTCAAATGCCAAAATCAGATTCTGAAACGAGTTCAGAATGACATTCTTGTCATGCCGAACTTGTTTCGGCATCTAATTTGAGCTTTGGATTTCATTTGAACTTCGAGCTTTGACATTTGACATTGCTTTCATCATACCTTCGTTCTCCTTGCCACACCGAAGATTCCATTGGGACGGAGGGTCAGAATCAACAATAGGACCCCGAAGGCAATGAGATCCCGGAAGGTGGAAGGGAATACGGTCGCGACGAAGATCTCCGTGAATCCCAGAATGAACCCTCCCGCAATGGCTCCGCGAATCTCACCGATTCCGCCCACCACGGCTGCGATGAACGCTTTCCAGCCCACCAGTGCTCCCATGTAAGGCTCCAGGACCGGGTAGGAGACGGCGAAGAGGATTCCAGCTACAGCGGCCATGGAAGATCCCAGGACAAAGGTCATGACGATGATCGTATCCACCGGGACTCCCATAAGGGGAACGGCCATCCGATCATAAGAGATGGCCCGCATGGCCATACCCCATTTGGTCTTGAGCACCACAGTCTGAAGGAAGACGAAGACCAAAAGCGTGACGATGATGACAATAATTTTTGTATTGGAGAAGTTCACCCCTCCCACGCTATACAGGACCTTGGGGATCAGCTCAGGAAAGT
The DNA here is from genome assembly GCA_049684675.1 of Thermodesulfobacteriota bacterium. Taxonomy (GTDB): domain Bacteria; phylum Desulfobacterota; class BSN033; order BSN033; family UBA1163; genus UBA1163. The sequence continues at coordinate 1,202 of JBAVGF010000296.1, forward strand.
TTCTGCGACTGGCCCCGAGCAGGGCAAGGTTTCCATTCTCAAGCAATAACCCGACCATCAGGGCAGTGATCACCAGGTAAAGCCGACTGACACCCTTTCGCCTGAGGGGACGGTAAGCGACCCTTTCGATGGTCACCCCCACACCGGCTGTGACAGCCATGGTCAGGAAAAAAGTCAGAAAAATGACAAGGCCGCCAGACAATTTCCATGGGAGTTGGAAACCATAAGCTCCCAGCAGAAAGGTTGAGATGAAAAAACCGACATAGGCCCCTACCATGAAGATATCTCCGTGGGCAAAATTGATAAGAAGCAATACCCCGTAGACCATCGAATAACCCAGAGCGATGAGGGCATAAAAGCTTCCCCACTGAAGGGCGTTAATGACATTCTGAATGAACATGGAGAGGGTCAATTCCGTTATCTCCTGGAATAAAGGAAGAGCGGAGGAAGCCTTTGACCCGTTCGCCTCCGCTCTCTGAAGAGGTTTACCTGAAGGTCTCTATGGACAAACGGATTTATAAAACTCGAACTTTCCTTCTTGGCTGATCTTGACGATCACTGCGCACTTAATAGGGTCCCCTGCTTTTCCGTCGAAGGACATCTTGCCGGTGATTCCATCGAATTCCCTGATCTTGGCCATCTGATCGCGGATGGCCTTCCTGTCCATCTTCAAGTCTCCTGTCAGACCCTTCGTATTCTGAATGGCCTGGAGCAACAGGCGGGTGGCATCCCAGGTCAAAGCGGACACGTCATCAGGTTCGTATTTATACTTGGCCTTGTAATTATCGATGAATTGTTTGGTCGCTCCCTTCGCCCCGGCCGCAGCATAATGGGTGCTGAAGAAAAGACCCTTACAATCATTGCCACACAGGTTCATGAGTTCTGCCGAACCCCACGAATCACTCCCCAGGATGGGTTTCTTCCAACCCAGTTCATGGGCTTGTTTTACGATCAGAGGGACCTCGTCGTAGTACTGAGGTGTAAACAGGATGTCAGCCTTTGATGCCACAATCTTGGTGAGCTGGGCGCTGAAATCCCGGTCTTTGGTGGTAAAAGTTTCAAAGGCGACGACAGAACCCTTCCCGTGAATCCTCTCGAAGGCTTCCTTAAAGAACTCTGCAAGGCCTTTGGGATAATCGCTGGCAATGTCATATAGAATGGCTGCCTTCTTCGCCTTTAATTCCTCGGTAGCGAACTTAGCGAGCACAGGGCCCTGAAAAGGGTCTAAGAAACAGGCGCGGAAGACCCAGGGGCGAGACAGAGTTGTTTTTGGATTGGTGGACCAGCCGGTAACCATAACGGTTTGATTCGTATCGGCAACCTCTCCGGCCGGAATGGCTTGCTTGCTCGCCTGAGGACCGATGAATCCCAGGACCTGATGCTGAGTAATGAGCTTGAGAGCCGCAGCCGCAGCAGATTCAGCCTTGGCCTCGTTGTCCTCGTAGATGAAATTCAGCTGATAGGATTTGTTGCCAACCTTTAGCCCGCCAGCGCGATTGATCTGCTCCTTGAGCATCTCGGCAGCGTATTTCGATGCTTCCCCCACCTTCGGAATGTCCCCTGTCAATTCAATATTAAACCCAATTTTAATCACGTCTGCCGCCCAGACATGGCTGGATAGGAAGATTCCCAGCATGATGATTATCGCTGTGTATAGAAAACTTCGCTTCATAGATCAATCCCCCTTTCAATAGACTTGAATCATCTACTCCATTAAGCGAGTGATAATATATTGTAAGAGTGTCGGGTTGTCAAGGTAAACCGGAGGTGGAATCTTTTTGTTTCGAAGGGATTTAAAAAACTCTCTATAGCGCAGAAAAAGGGGGGCACCCAAGGGGCGCCCCCTTCGCTTCTGCATTCCTTTATCCTACTTCTTCATTCCGGGGACAGCCTCCGGCTCAATTCCATATAGATCTTTGAAGGTGGGTACTTTAAGGTCAGCAGGGATGGGATGGTAATACTTCGTCTCAGCAAGGTATTGGTTATGCTCTTTCCACGCTTCTGAAATGATTTCTGGCTTGGTCAAGCAATCCAAAGCAGATGCAGCCATCCACTTGCTCGCTGCAAGGCTCCCTTTGGAAGCGACTGATGTGCCTGTTTGGCAGACCATCTGCCACGTATGGAGAGGAGTCCCCTTGGCCGCGACTGCCGCCCGGAAAGACACCGTAGGAAACATCCAGTTTACATTTCCCTCATCTGTTGAAGCTGGCATAACTTTAAGATTAGGAAATGTCTTGGTAAGATCGGCCGGAGTAATTGTGGTATCAAATGTTTGTCCTTTAACCTCTTTTCCTAATGACTTAAGTATCTCTTCACCAAACTTCTGGTCCTCGGGTGTAAATTGAGGAGTACCAATCGCTTTAATGTTAGCTTCTCCCAATTTACACAAGACTTTATTTGGAAGAACTTCCCAGGTTGCGGCAAGTAATTTGTTACTCATTGTCGTTTGGGTCATCAATGTCGCACCTTTTGCGACATCTTGCATCCATTTCCAGATCTCATCAACCTGTGTTC
>JBAVGF010000297.1:0-2679 GCA_049684675.1 Thermodesulfobacteriota bacterium
TGATTTACTCAATATCGTCCCTGGGCTCCCTGATATTTTAGACGAGCCCATGGCAGACGCATCGATTTTACCAACTTATCTCCTTTCCAAATTCACTCGTGGGTACGTAACTGTTGCTCTGGGTGGAGATGGTGGAGATGAGCTATTTGCGGGATATCCTACTTACATAGGTCATAAGCTTGCTGGATATTATGGACGTTTTCTGGGAGTCTTTCATCCAATGGTGGTTCGCCTGGCAAATTTAATCCCCGTCTCCGATGATAATATCAGTTTCGATTTTAAGGTGAAGAAATTTCTTTCCGGCATCGATTATTCCGATGGGGTAAGGAACTCAGTTTGGCTGGGGTCTTTTTCCTTCTCAGAAAACGAGAAAGTATTATCACCTGAGTTCAATGCGGAGTTCAATCAAAACCGATTAGTTGAAGAAATCCTTTCCTATGAGAAAGAATACCCTTATGACGATCAGATAACAAAGCTTCAATATCTTGACTTGAAACTTTATCTTCAAGAATCGATTCTTGTCAAGGTGGATCGAGCAAGTATGGCGTGTTCGTTGGAGGTGAGAGCCCCCTTCCTTGATCATGAATTGGTTGAGTTCGTGATGAGCCTTCCTTCTAAATTCAAACTCAAGGGGTTCACTTCAAAAAATATTTTGAAAAAGGCGATGAAAAATTGGCTTCCTGACGAGGTGATTAGGAGGCCGAAGAAAGGGTTTGGTGTCCCCATAGCTAAATGGGTAAGGGGTCCGTTGAATCCATTGTTCAGAGAGTTACTTGCATCCGATCGGGTTGGGAGAGAAGGATTTCTCAACCCTGAATATGTTACCAGACTTCTGCAAGATCACCTTCTCAATAAGAGAGATAATAGAAAACAATTATGGACCCTTCTCGTATGGGAGCTGTGGGTAAATCGTTACCATCCCTCACTTTGAAGCACTGCTGGCTGAGTAATGGAACTTAAGTCTCTAACTCCTCAAAATTATAAAGTAATTTTTTAACTTGGTAGCAGCTAATTGCTTAAATGAACGTTTGGTACTTGACAGCTATCATGTCTAAAAGGTATACTTTATTTGGTTAGTTAAAAAACTACTTTTAAGGGGTGTTCCTATGACCAAGGTTTCAACCGTAAATGCCAGGGGACAGTTTTCAGAAATTATCAATCGATCTGCATACGCTAAAGAAAGGATTGTCCTTACTCGCAGAGGGAAAGAAGTGGTAGCCATGGTCCCGATTGAGGATCTAAAGTTTTTAGAGGAGCTTGAGAACAGGTTAGATTTAGAAGAGATCGAGATGGCTTTGACTGATCCCAAAAACAAAAAGCGCATTCCCTGGAAACAGATAAAAAAGGACCTCAGCCTTTAAGTGAATCGCTATCAAATAGATTTCCTCCCATCCGCAAGAAAGGAACTATCTTCACTCCCTCGAGACGCTCAAGAGCGAATCGGGAAAAAGATAGACTTTTTGTCTATAAATCCTCGCCCTCATGGAGTTGAAAAATTAGAGGGGAAGAGGGGCAGCTTCTACCGGCTTCGTGTTGGTGATTACCGAATCCTATATGAGATTCAGGATGAAATCCTTCTCATCCTGGTGATTAAGGTTGGACATCGACGGGAAGTTTACAGGCGGATGAGCTCATAAATACAACTTCAAAATCTGCCCGTACCGGGACAAGCGCAGCATTAATATCATGGTGCTCTTACTATCCTTAATCTCAAAAGCATAGGAGCCCCTCGCACATGCCTATTCGAAGCATAAGAAGAACCCCCAATATATTCTTTAAAAGGCGATGAAAAATTGGCTTCCTGACGAGGTGATTAGGAGGCCGAAGAAAGGGTTTGGTGTCCCCATAGCTAAATGGGTAAAGGGTCCGTTGAATCCATTGTTCAGAGAGTTACTTGCATCCGATCGGGTTGGGAGAGAAGGATTTCTCAACCCTGAATATGTTACCAAACTTTTGCAAGATCACCTTCTCAATAAGAGAGATAATAGAAAACAATTATGGACCCTTCTCGTATGGGAGCTCTGGGTGAATCGGTATCAGCCGTACCTTTAAACTTAAAACCCTCCGGACACCTAACACGGACACGATCACGCCTTATTCAATTGGCATATCGATTCCTTTTTCTTCACGTGATTGAGGATCCAAGAGGAAAAGATACATGGAAGCATCCGTGGGGAAACGATTCAGATTAAGAAAACTTCCGTCAAAATACCCCTTTAATACACACCGCGGGTTCTCTGTGATTTTCTTCGCAGTCGCAATCCCGGCGATAATCCATAAACGGTTTCCATCTGTGACGTATCGGTCACAACAATTCTTGGAGGAATAGATCGTATACTTCCTATTTTGATAAATAAAGGAAGTTCTCAATTCAAACTCATCATCGGAAAACTTACGAAAAGCCACAGTATATTGCCTGTCTTTTGGATACACGCCAAAATAGTGAAGGATGCCTGGAGTATACTCAATTTCAAGATCAAGGAGTTTATCACCTTGTCCGAGTTCGCCCTTAAGATAGTTGACCAACCCTCTGAAATTCTCTTTCTCAGCCCGGTAATAAGCAGGGAGGATAACAAGATTGGACGCAATAAAAAGAAAGGTAAAAAGAAACCTTAGCCGCACGAACGTTTTTAATCCTGCGAACTTTCCTTCGATATCATCCAGACATAAGTATAGGGT
>JBAVGF010000298.1:0-6051 GCA_049684675.1 Thermodesulfobacteriota bacterium
TTCCCCGGAATTGTTGCTACCAGTGACACAGACATCATTGACCGATCTAAAAAGGTGCTGGATTTGGCCGGTTATGTCATAACGAAGAGAATCGGAATAAAATCGTTTCTGCAATGGAAGAAAAAACCATCGAGGGGCTAAATTCCCGCGACAAAAGGAGAGATATCCCATTTGGAAAACGCGGAAAGGATTGAAAGCTATCGCTGGGTGATCCTGGTCATAGTCTATTTATCCATCCTTGCTTTTACACTCATCTTCCAGTCTATTCCACCCCTCCTCCCTTTGATCATCTCTGAACTCCATTTAACCTACGCCCAATCAGGCCTCCTCATGAGCCTTTTCTCACTCCCCGGCCTTTTCATCTCCCTTTTAGGCGGATTCCTCTCAGACCGTTATAAAATGAGGCCCTTAGCAGCAGGTTGCTTTCTGTTGATGATCGGAGGAACCACGCTCGTCGCATTAGGGGCGGACCTCCGAATCTTATGGCTCGGAAGAATCATTGCCGGAATCGGCGCCATCACCCTTTCCATCTTCCTCCCCAAACTGCTTTCTCAATGGTTTAAGAACAGGGAATTAGGCCTGGCGATGGGCTTATACAATACGGGTGTCCCCCTTGGCTCGGTTATCTGCTTTGGGCTCTTCGGAAGAATGGGAAGTCGATGGGGATGGCGTATTCCTATCTTACTCACCGGAGTGTATCTGCTTATCACGCTCGTCCTTTTCTTAAGCCTTTACCGACTGCCCCCTTCTCCAGAAAAGAGAAATGATAAACCCGTCAGCATTTTTAAGTCGATAAAAGAGATGGGATGGCCCATCTGGTGGGTGGGCTTTTCCTGGCTCTGGTTCAATGCTGCCTTCACCTCCTTTGCCACCTTTGCACCCAACCTTTTTCTGCAGAAGGGCTACACGATTGAAAAAAGCGGCCTCCTCATCGGAATTCCCCTTTTGGGTTCTCTCTTCTTTAGCACCCCCATAGGGTACCTGGTGGACCGGTTTAAACATCAGGAATGGTTCGTTGGAATAGGAGCCGCTGCATTGGCCGTTTTAGCATTATTCTTCAATGTCAGCTCTCTGATTCTACTCCTCGTCATTCTGATGGGAATCTTTTCCGCAATGATTCCCGCTCCTATTTATTCCCTTCCCCCGGAAATGTTAAAACCAGCAAATGTTGGATTGGGATTCGGAGTCATCTCCACCTGCTCGAGCGTCGGCCTATTCATGGCTCCCTATCTGGTTGGAAAAGCCAAAGACCTGACAGGCTCATACCATTGGAGCTTCATCTTAATCTCCGTCTTCTTCTTTCTCATCACGATCTTCATTTTCCTCACCCACCGCTCCCGAAGCAGAAAAGAAAGCTGTGAGTTAAGGGTTCGGAGTTAAGAACCTAAGAGAGGTGTCTAAATTTTTTTAGAAACCTCGTAATCCCTCACTCTCCCATGCAAAATTCACGACACCTGGCGAGGATGCTGGAGAAAATATTATGGCGGTAACCTCAGCTTGTAGGCCAGCTAAAAGAATTCGAGAACACTAACGAGACCCGATTATGCTCCTGAATGTTACCCCATTAAACATCCGCCTTATAAGATTTTCGGGGGCATTCTTGCTGGATTGTCGGATTTCACCCACGCCTCAGTGAGGCATTACGAAACCTCCTAAAAAACCCTTGACAAGCTAAGAACCTTAGCGTATGAAGAGACGTAATTCTGGATACAGTATACAAAAGTTTAAGTGGATATTGTCAAAAGTTCTATGAAAAACCGCTCTGGAGCATACAGAAAGACAAGGGAAACCCTCCCCCTTGAGGGGGGAGGGAAAAGGGTGGGGGTGAAAGACCTGACGGGCGTAGCAAGGAGACTCAGGAAACACTCTACGGATACAGAGGGGCATTTGTGGAGGCATCTGAGAGATAGACAGATAGAAGGTTCCAAGTTTCGTCGCCAACAACCAGTTGGGAGTTATGTTGTGGATTTTGTGAACCTTGAAAAGAAAGTGATCATAGAGTTGGACGGAGGGCAGCACGTACTCCAACCAGGCGATAGGATTCGTGATGAATGGCTCCGGGCTGAAGGGTATAAGGTGCTGCGATTCTGGGATAACCAGGTATTCAGCAACTTAGAAGGTGTTTTGGAGGCCATCCGAGATGCTCTTCTCACCCCTCACCCTGGCCCTCTCCCCCAAGGGGAGAGGGGTGATAACTTTTGACAATACGATTTTCTGAATGAGAGGGGGTGCATCATGAAATTTCCTGAAAATTTGCTTTACACTGATACGCATGAATGGGTGAAGGAGGAAGGAAGCAAAGTGACGATCGGGCTGACGGACTATGCCCAGAGCCAATTGAAGGATATTGTCTATGTGGATATTCATGAAGTTGGCTCCGGGTTTAAGAAGGGAGATAGCCTTGGAGTGGTCGAGTCTGTAAAGACCGTCGCCGATATTTACGCCCCGATTACGGGCAAAGTGACGGAGGGTAACGTGACTCTCAAGGATTATCCCCAATTCGTCAATGAGGATCCCTACGGGAAGGGATGGTTGGTTAAAATGGAGATTCAGGACAGAGAGGAGTTAAAAGAGCTTTTATCCTCTAAGGCCTATCAAGGATCGTTACCCGAGGAAATGTAGATGCAGGACCATATTCGTTACATCCCCCAAACCGAAGAAGATATCCGAAAAATGCTCGACGCTCTTGGGCTCAAGAAGCTGGAGGACCTCTTTCAGGCGGTTCCGAAAGAATACAGGCTTTCCAAACCTTTGAACCTTCCAGAACCTCTCTCCGAACCGGATCTTCTTCGCCACTTCCAGGGGCTCCAAGTTCCTATGATGAGCGGTTTTCTCGGAGCAGGGGCTTACCATCATTTCATCCCTGCTGTCGTTTCTCACTTAGTCTCCCGTTCCGAGTTTTCCACTGCCTACACCCCCTATCAGCCTGAGATCAGCCAGGGAACGCTTCAAGCGATCTTCGAATACCAGACATTGATGTGTCAATTGACAGGAATGGAAGTTTCAAATGCGTCCATGTATGATGGGGCTTCGAGTTTAGCAGAAGCTGTTTTGATGGCACACCGGATCACTAAGAGGAGGAAAGTCCTTCTCTCGCAGGCAGTCCATCCTGAATATCGAAGGGTGATTCAGACTTACATCGATCCCGATCAACAAGAGATCATTCTGGTCCCTTATCAGAAAAAGGAAGGCCGGACGGATGAGAAAGTTTTGCTTGAACTCCTCAAGGAAGATGTGAGCGCGGTCGTGATTCAGAGCCCCAACTTCTTTGGCGTGATAGAAGATCTCCAACGGATTGGGGAAAAAATCCACGACTATGGAGGGTTGATGATCGTAGGGTTTAGTGAAGCGGTGGCCTACGGAATTTTGCAGCCTCCTGGCGCGACGGGAGCTGATATCGTTGCAGGCGAAGGCCAGGGCCTGGGCATTCCTGTTTCTTATGGTGGTCCTTATCTTGGAATCTTCGCTACTCTTGAAACATTTGTCAGGAATATGCCTGGCCGGTTGGTTGGGGAGACGATCGATTTGGAAGGGAAGAGAGGCTTTGTCCTCACCCTGGCGACCAGGGAGCAGCACATCCGGCGGGAACGAGCCACCTCCAATATTTGTACGAATGAAGGACTTTGTGCCCTGATGGCAACGGTTTTTCTATCCTGCTTTGGGAAAGAAGGTTTGAAAGAGTTAGCCATGATGAACCTGAGCAAGACGGAATATGCAAAGAAGGTGGTTTCTCGAATTCGTGGCTGCAAACCGAATTTTACCGGGCCTACTTTTAATGAATTCGTCCTGCGGATTGAAAAAGAGCCTGAAGAGGTCTTGGAGGAACTGAGAAAAGAGAGGATTTTAGGCGGTCTCCCTTTGGAAAAATTTTATCCTGAACTCGATCATCATCTCCTCGTCACCGTGACTGAAATGAACAGAAAGGAAGAGATCGATCGTTGGGGGGAAGCCTTGGAGAAAGCATTGAGATGAGGAGCCTAAATCCAAATTTCAAAATCCAAATGTCAAATAAAGGTCAAAGCACAAATGATGCCAATCAAATGTAGCGTCGGCATTTATTGCCGACGAGATACAGAAATGAGAAATCTAATTCGGCCTCAATAAATGAGGGCGCTACATTGGTGTAAGGGTATTGTGGTGGGGAAAAATAAAGATACCGGACTCCTTCAGGATGAACTTCTGATCTTCGAGCAAGGCGGGAAGGGAAGAAAGGGATATTCTTTGCCCCGATGGGATGTGGAGGAAGTGGAAGTCCGGAAGCTTATTCCCCTCGGTCTTCTACGCAAGGAGCTGGAAGGATTTCCAGAACTGAGCGAGGTCGATGTGGTGCGCCACTTCACTCGACTTTCTCAATGGAACTACGGGGTGGACAGCGGGTTTTATCCGTTGGGGTCCTGCACGATGAAGTATAATCCGAAGGTGAACGAAGAGATTGCGAAGATGAGCGGATTTTCGAAAATCCATCCCTATATCCCTGAAGAACTTTCTCAGGGGATTCTGAAATTGATGTTCGAGCTTCAAGGTTTTCTTGCCGAGATTACAGGGATGGATCATGTAACGTTACAGCCTGCAGCTGGGGCGCACGGGGAATTGACCGGGATGATGATGGTGAGGGCCTGTCTTCAGGCCCGTGGAGAAATGAGAAAAAAAGTGCTGCTTCCGGACACAGCCCATGGAACCAACTGCTCGACTTCTGCGATTGCCTCTTACCAGATGGTGGAGATTAAATCGAATGAAAAAGGGGTGATCCCTCCGGAAAAAGTGGCCGAGCTGATGGATGAAGAAGTGGCAGGCATCATGGTGACAAATCCTAATACACTGGGGTTTTTCGAGGAACATCTGAGCAGGATCGCTGAAATTGTCCATCGCAAGGGAGGGTTTGTCTATTGTGATGGGGCCAATCTCAATGCCCTGATGGGGATCGCGAAACTGGGTGATTTGGGAGTGGATGTAGTTCACATCAATCTCCATAAGACGTTTTCAACTCCTCATGGTGGAGGAGGTCCCGGAGCCGGTCCCGTGGCGGTGAAAAAAGAGCTTTCACCATATCTCCCGATTCCGGTGATTGAAAAAGAAGGGGATCGTTACCGGCTCGATGACGGTCGGCCTCACAGCATCGGAAAAGTGAAGGCCTTCTATGGGAACTTCGGAGTCTTGATCAAAGCTTATGCCTACATCATGTCGATGGGAGCGGGAGGACTGAAGAAGGCGAGCGAGATAGCCGTGCTCAACGCCAACTACCTGATGAAAAGGCTAAAAGACCATTATTATCTTCCCTATGATCGACCTTGCATGCACGAGTGTGTCTTTACCGACCGGATTCAGGAAAGAGTCCATGTCAGCACCCTCGACATCGCTAAAAGGCTTATTGATTACGGCTTTCATCCTCCCACGATCTACTTCCCTTTGGTTGTTAAAGGGGCGCTGATGATGGAGCCCACCGAGACGGAGAGTAAGGAAAACATCGATCGATTTATTGAAACGATGATTGAGATTGCTAAAGAAGCAGAGGAGAATCCGGATCTCCTTCGAGAGGCACCTCAAAGGGTTAAGGTAAGAAGGCTCGACGAAGTTCTGGCTGCGAGAAAACCGAAATTGAAATGGACCCGGAAAAGATAAGATTCAAATTTCAAATGTCAAAGTTCAAATAATGACCAATTGTCAAATTCCAAAAGTGAAAATTGAATATTGGTGATTGGAATTCTAGTGTGGCGTCTCATAAATTATTTTACAGAGACTGTCATTCCGGACTTGATCCGGAATCCAGTCTTTTCAACCGGATTCCCGCTGGGGTTTACCCCGTACTTGATACGGGGCGGAATGACGACCGGCATCACCATTGTAATGAAGTGTTAGATTCACCACACTATTGCATAGAACTAATCATGGAAAGATCTGGTTACATCATAGATCTGGGTATGGTTGATTATGAAAAGGCGTGGGATCTTCAGCATCAACTCTGGTCAAGGCGAGTGGAAGAAGACTTACCAGATGTATTGCTCATTCTTGAACATCCGCATGTGATCACTCTTGGAAGGCGTGGTAACCGAT
>JBAVGF010000299.1:0-18568 GCA_049684675.1 Thermodesulfobacteriota bacterium
AAGACATTATCGGGTTGACTCTTTCACCTACAAAGAGTGAGAAACCTCCTAATTAAAACTTGACGATTTCAGGCTGAAAGAGTGCCTTGCGGAACAGGTTGGCCGACATCACAACTCACTTGAAAACCTTACCCCAAAGTAGTCCTAAAAATATTAATGAGAAGTTCGATTATTAGGACTCCAACAACGACAACCCCAGCAAGCAACGTAAGCCCAATGGAAAAGAGTACCCCTAAAAAGAAAGAAATCTCCCCAAAGTGGTGCCCCTGATCTTGCCACACCTTTGCAACGATAATTTCACTTATCCATCCACCTGTGTAACAAATGTTCGCCATGATCCCATAGGCGATGACGGCAAAGACAGCAAATAAGGGTGGATCAGGAATACCTATGGGCACGCCAAGAACTCTTTCGCCGATAAGTCCGGAGCCTATGCACAAGAGTGTTGTGACAATACCTGCGATGCCTACCAAGAAGTTGTAGGGTATCCGTCTAATCTCCCACCATGCGATAATTCGCCAGGTACTTAATACTTGGTCATTACGACTGAAGAACCGTAGCCTCTTTAGACGCTGAATACTGCATAAAAACAAGAGAACCCCTCCAATTTATCGATTACTGATAGAAATATACACTGTTTCCAAAAAGGTGTAAATGTTTAGTTCAGGAAGTACTCTTCGGAAGCCAAAAGGCAGCGTCATTTTTGACCCTGCCCGCTCTTTGACCATTGAAAATAGAATTCGGGGACGGTTCTCATATTCATTTACAATAACTGACAGATACAGACTATTTTTGATCTACTCCATCTCGGTTTACGGGCACCTAAGAATTTTTTCTGCCAATTCAAAACTCCTTTTATAGTGTGATTAGCTATGAGGGCTTAATCACCGACGAATCATGAAAATTCCTAATCCCCCTTCACCCCCCTTAACAAAAGGGGGGATTTCAAAGTTATTGTCTAACACGCACAGACAAATCTTCTAAGGTCAGGAAATGAGGTTTCTATCCAGGCTGCGGTATTGAATCGCCTCGGAGAGGTGGGCGGGTTGAATACTCTCCTGGCCTTCAAGGTCGGCAATGGTCCGGGCCACCTTGAGTACCCTCGCCGAAGGAAATGTGGTAGGGCCCCGTGGATGGGGGTCAGGCATTACGATTCTATTGGCGGCAGAGGATGGAATTTTATCTCTGAGAGGGGATAGTGTTTTGTGTTATAGGTGACGAGTATTAGATCATGCAAAATGCAGGTCGCGGCGATAACCGAATCGGGTAAATCCAAGGTTACCCCCCTGGTCTTAGACCGTCGAATCAATTGGGCTGCTTTGCTGGCGGTCTCCATATCGACATCAAAAATTCTTAAAGACTTCAAGAAGCGGTCGGTTTTTTCCTCCTCCCCCTTCTTCACTCCCAATTGAATCTCAAGGACTGAAAGAGCAGAACAGGCGGGTAATCCGAATTTCTGCAAATCTCGAAGGACCTCAGTCACTACTTTTCGGCCTCTTAAATGCCAAATGATCACATCTGAATCCAAAAGGAACCTAGTCATTGTGAACCCTTTTCAGCCTTTTTCGGTAGGACTGCCTCTTGTCGCTAACAAACTGTTCTATATCTCTTGCCGTTCTTAATTCAGGATGGTTCTTATCGTTCCAGGCCCCTTGGGTTTCTTCCAGGGTTCTTAGAAACCGCTCCCTTTGAAGTTTTTCGCGGGTGGCCTCAGCAATAAATAAGCTTCTTTTTCTTTTCCCTGCGATTTGGTCGACTTCTTCCAAAATGTCACGGGGAAGCACAAGATGAGCTTTTGTTTTCATAAAAATCCCTCTATTATGGAACTATTTTGTTACATATAAAGTATACATAATTGTGGCATCTTGTCAAGTATTCAAAAGAAGACTCTTGTTTTTGGATGTTAGAAAGGTCTTATATGAAACAGCATTTTTCCAAAGATGCGTTACGAAATGGTTCACGAAATGAGGTTTCTATCCAGACTGCGGTATTGAATCGCCTCGGAGAGGTGGGCGGGTTGAATACTCTCCTGGCCTTCAAGGTCGGCAATGGTCCGGGCCACCTTCAATACCCTCGCATAGGCCCTGGCGCTTAGTCCGAATTTATCAATGGCCAATTCCAATAATTTCTGGCTCGCCTCATCAATCTGGCAAAACTTTTTGATATGACGGTTGCTCATCTGGGCATTACAATAAATCTTCAGCCCTTTGAAACGATTGAGCTGGGTCTTCCTGGCTGAATCGATTCGTTTCTTGATTTCCCTGGAAGACTCCCCGGGTTCGCGGCTTGCCAGGTCCCGGTACTTCACTGCAGGAACTTCAATATGAATATCGATTCGATCCATTAAAGGTCCGGAGATTTTGGATCGATAACGCTGAATCTGTGGGATCGTGCAGGTGCATTCATTGTTGGGATCGCTGTAATAACCGCAGGGGCAGGGGTTCATGGCCGCGACCAGCATGAATCGCGCGGGGTAAGTGATGGAGGTGGCTGCCCGGGCGATCGTCACCCTCTCCTCTTCTAAGGGTTGGCGCATCACCTCCAGGACGTTTTTCTTGAATTCGGGCAATTCGTCCAGGAAAAGGACCCCGTTGTGGGAGAGACTGACTTCCCCGGGTTTTGGGATCTGCCCTCCTCCGATAAGGCCCGCATCAGAAATCGTGTGGTGAGGACTTCGAAACGGCCGGGTTACAATGAGGGCGCTATCGGGTGGGATCAACCCCATTACACTATGGATTTTTGTTGTCTCAAGACTTTCTTCAAAATTCATATCCGGCAGTATCGTCGGTAGCCTTTTGGCCAGCATGGTTTTTCCAGAACCAGGAGGACCGATCATAATGACATTGTGCCCCCCGGCCGCCGCCACTTCCAGGCAACGCTTCACATGCTCCTGGCCCTTCACATCATTGAAATCAACCGGATAGTTCATCTCTGTCTTAAAGATCTCGTCGAGATCAACTTCGACTGGATCAATCCGGAGATTTCCGTTTAAAAATTGAACACAATCCGAGAGAGTATCGAGAGGAAGAATCTCAATTCCTTTTACAACCGCTGCTTCTTTTGAGTTGTCCCTGGGGAGCAGGAGGCCTCGATACCCTGCGTCTCTTGCGGCCACCGCAATAGGGAGTGTGCCTCTTATCGGTTTAACCTGCCCGTCGAGAGAGAGCTCGCCTAAGATAAAATGGTAGGCCAGCTTGCTCTTTTGAACTACTTCGGTCGCTGCCAGAATGCCAATGGCCATGGGGAGGTCGAAGGCTGCCCCCTCCTTCTTGATGTCAGCCGGCGCCAGGTTGACGGTAATCCTCTGTGAGGGGAAGTCATAGCCGCAGTTCTTAATGGCTGCCTTGACCCTGTCCTTGGATTCTTTGACCGCGCCTTCGGGAAGCCCGACGGTTGCAAAGGTGGGAAGGCCCTGGGCAATGTCCACCTCCACCTCTACGACATAGGCATCGATTCCAAAAACTGTACTGCTCAAGACCTTGGCTAACATTTGGCCCAACCTATTTCGAGGACCATTGGGTCGCGCGACTCGCCGATGTCGCAGCCGGGCGGACCGGGTGAACCCCGTTAGAAATTCCAGCGGGGCATCAAACCCGCCGGAATTATTCTGGGTGCTAACCCCGCCGCAGAGCAGCGGTCCATCATTTCTAACCGGGTGAAGGAAATATCCGTGACCGGGATGTGCCTCCGGACCCCACCTACAAGGCGGGGTCCGGAGGCACAATATAAAAGAAAACTACCTTTCCGGAAAGCCCCAGCCACGGGAGCTTCAATGGTTTGAAGTCACTTATATCAGAAATGCCGGGACCAGACAAGCGAAAAGTGAACAGGGGTGACATACCTTACTGAAGCATGGATCGGATCTTCCGATCGGGCCCCGCGCCACGCGGGGTCTCCGAAAATCTTATTAAGCGGAATGATCTGAAATTGTAATTGGCATTTAAGTAAACCCCCGGCTCTGCTGGGGGAGTCGCAGAGTATGACACTGCTTGGAATGCAGGATCGTCATTCCGGGCAACCCCGGCATTGAGCCGGGGGCGACCCGGAATCCAGACGTCGTCCCGGCGAAAGCCGGGAACCTTTTATACCCTGGGTCGCGATTTTCATCGGGAACCCTGGATTCCTGCTGGAGTTTATCCCGATGAAAATCGGGACAGGAATGACCACAATAAGCGACAGAGTGAGGCATCACGCCGGGGTCAAGCAATAAGTTTACAAAGCAAAACGAAGCTGATATAATGGGCACCCAAAAAGGCTTAGCCCATGGCGATAAAGAAAGATCGTGTGAGGTCAGGAGAAAAGAGGATGGCTGCAAAACAAAACAAATATCATAACCCGTACGACTTCATGGGTCCGGTTAGAGACCCGATGCTTTTTGCCGGAAGGCATGGTGAGCTCGAAGAAATAGAATACTATTTGAAGCTCTCCAAGGATGAAAAACCTAAATATTCTCACCTTGCCCTTGTGGGCCCAAGATCCGCGGGCAAGACGAGCTTTCTCAACATCATCGAATACACGACGAACGATTTAGGATACCTTGCCGTAAAGATCCCGCTCAATAGAGAAACGGTGCAGAATGATGTTTCATTTTTCAAAGAGGTCTTCGACGGAATCATTACAAAAGGCGCAGAGAAGGGACTGTACGGAGGGATGACCGGGGCCGTTTACAGGGCATACCGGAAAGTTATCGACAGACTCGATGCCGAGGCGGAGGCAAAGATCCCTTTTCTGCACGGCAGCGCGTATATAGGGTTTAAGAAAAAAAAGAACAGGGGCATGCCTCAAAAGGTCCTGGTCCATGATTTAAAGGAGATCCATAAAGAGGCCCGGAAGCGGCGTATTCCCACGATTGTCTTGCTTTTTGACGAGTGTGACTTATTGGCCCAGAATGAGGTTCTCTTACAGAAAATAAGAAATGTTTTCGAGGAAGTGGAAGGTTATGTCTTGGTATTTTCCGGAGCGGAAAGCATGGTGTCCTCTCTCAGCGATATCATTTCACCCGTCCCCGCGTTTTTTAAAAGAATCAACGTTGAGAACTTCAAAAATGTTAAAGAGACTGAAGAATGCCTGCTCAAGCCGCTTGCCGATATGGAAAAAAGAGCTTTTGATCAAGCCTGCATCGGGGAAATCCATGCCATCACCAACGGCATCCCTTATGAGATAAACCTGATCGCCCATTATATGTACCGTGAATGGAAAAACGGAAAAAATCGTAAGATCGCGCTATCCCCCGAGGTGTGGGGTGATGTTTTGAAAGAAATGGAGGGGTTCAGAAAAGCAGGGCATTACGAGATAGCAGACAAGGTGAGAGGTTATGGGGTAGACCTCTTGAAGATTTTGGTATCTCTGCTTGAATTTCCGAATGCTTCCAAAAAATGGCTTGCTGAATTTGTGTTGCTCGAGGAAATGGATACCGTGCAACCCAAAGATATCCACCGCAAGAAATCGACGGTGAGGGGGTCTATTGAACGGCTTAAAAAAGATCATGTGATATCCGAAGAGGGTGCCAGGCTTCGCTTCAAAGGGGGGCCGTTTGAACTGCTTTATCTAAAATACTTGGGGGCTTCGAAAGGGGTCATGGATACCAAACAGTTCTTTATTGGTTTTTCGGAAGATCCCATTTTCAATTTATACCGCAAGCTAACGGATAACGTTTTTCTCAAAGATTTCCCGGAATATTACGTTCAGACGAGATTCGATCGGATAGAAAGAGTCAAGAGGGAAAAAGCCGAAAAGTTTATCATCGGGGCAAGAGCTCCCAATGGTCTTCCCGGAGCGCACACCCTTCTCGAAATATCTCCTGAGTCAAGAAATGAATTCTATCTGGGAGTCCCCCACTCGCTCCGGTACAGGGTCAATGTGGAATGGATGAAAGAAGGATTTGTCACACAGGTCAAATTTAAAAAGGAGGAAGATAAGGAAAGGTTCCGGAGCCACCTGAAAGCCTTAGCGGACAAATTACACTTGTTAGGATATTGCATTTTCCACGAAGATGAGATTGCATGGCACCATAAGGGAACAGAATTCTTAAAACAAGGCAAGTCAAAGGAAGCTGTGGAATGTTTCGACAAAGCGATAGAGATCAATCCCTCCTTTGAGCCGCCTTGGGTCGATAAGGCCAGAATATTTTTGAATGCCCAAAAATACGATGAAGCCTTGGACCATGCCGATAAGGCATTAGACCTGGACCGCAACGGGGGAGAGGCCCTAAAGCTAAAAGGCATGATTTTGATTAATCTTGGAAGGAACGAGGAGGCCTTAGACTATCTGGGGAAAGCCTCAGATATCAATCCGGAAGATCCCGGCCTACGGGATCATCGGGCCAGGGCGCTATCCAATCTTGGGAGGTACCAAGAGGCCATAGAGGTTGCGGATGAATCGCTGAAGGCGAATCCTGTCAATCACCCATTATTAGGCGTTAAGGGGCTCGCCCTTTTCAACCTTGGCAGATATGATGACGCGCTACGGTGTTTGGATGAAGCCTTAAGAATGGATCCGGGGAACATCGTCGCCCTATTGGGAAAGGGGCAAATTTTATTGGGCTCCGGACATTATGAGGAGGCGTTGAATTGTTTGGATACGGTCCTGGATAAGGAATGGACGAACATCGATGCCCTCATTTTTAAAGGGCTGGCACTCTCCAAATTGAGCAGGTATGAAGAAGCCATTAGATGCTGGGATGGCGTCGTTCAGATCAACAGAAATAATGCGACCGGGTGGTATAACAAGGCCTGCTTCGAAGCCAGGATGGGTTATATCGACGCGGCCTTAGAAAGCCTGTACAAGGCGATCCAGATCGACAAGCATTTGGCTTTGGAAGCGAAAGGTGAGGAAGATTTTGGAGATTTAAAAAACGATGAGCGCTTCCTCTCTTTAACGAATCTTGTCTGGTATGCGAGTTATGGATCGAACCTGTGCAGCCGGAAATTCATGCGCTACATCGAAGGCGGGCAGCCCGACGGCGCATCCAGTCCTCATCCGGGCTGCCGTGACAAAACACCTCCAAAGGACGACCAACCGATCAAAATCTCTTACCCGTTGTATTTTGCCAAACAATCTCCCCGGTGGGACGACAAGGGGGTCGCTTTTATCGGGCTCAAAAAAGAAGAGACAGAGGCCACGCTGGGCAGGATGTATCTCATCACAGAACAACAATTCATCGATGTGGTCAGTCAGGAAAACGATGGAGCAAGCATCTCCATGGATTTACAGAAAGTGAAACAACAGGGCTCCATGATCTTTCATGAGTCGTGGTACGGGAACATCCTCTATCTGGGAGAGCAGGACGGTTTCCCCATTTACACTTTCACATCTTGTAAGGATATTGCCTTGGAGGCCCCGGTCGCCCCCTCGCCCCAATACCTGCAATCCATCGTTTCCGGATTAAAGGAAGTATACCCGGTAACGCATGAGGACATTGTGAAATATTTGCTTTCAAAGCCCGGAATAAAGGATAGCTATACGGAAGAGGAATTGGATAGCCTAATAAGAGAGGGGGCTCAGGGCGTGTAGAGGAAAAAGTCACCTTCACCCCGTTAGAAAGGATGCCCCGCTGGAATTTCTAACGGGGTTGACACGGGTTCAAAGACGGAAAGGAGGGGGGAGAATGAATGTCCTGTGGATTGTCAATACGAATACGCTTTTGTTGGTCCTTCTGATCATCATGGTTTCCTACCTCACCACCCAATTGAATACATTAATCCGTTGGCTGAAAAGAGAATAAAAATACCGTTGCGGATTTCGGATTGTGGAATACGGAATCAGAAATATGAGATCGGGACGAACATTATTTCAATTTCCAAATAGTACCGGAAGGAGTATCCTCTAAGACCACTCCTTTCGACAGAAGATCATTTCGGATGTCGTCTGCTCTTTTCCAGTTTTTTTCTTTTCTCGCCAGATTCCTTTCCTCAACGGATCGAAGAATGGCCTGCTCCGTAAGATTCAGCCTCTTCAGCCCCTCCTTTTTCTGCTGGGCCAGATATCTCTCAGGATCCTCCCGGAATAGGCCGAAGACCCATCCCTTCGTGACGAAGTGGTCGAGACCCTGTTTCAGCATGGAGACCATCTCTTCGGTCGGCTGACCTTTGGAAAAGCTGAGAAGGCCGTTTAAATGGGTTTGGAGGTCATAGAAATATCCTAAAGCCTGGGCTGTGTTGAAATCGTCATCCATGGCTTCTTCAAATCGAACCGGGAAGGATTCGATGGCTTTGCGGCAATTCTCGATGACCGCCGGGTCCATTTTTCTTTGTGAGGCAAGAGGCTTCTTCAGTTCTTCCTGAATTCCGTTGATGGTACTGTAAAATCGGTCCAATCCCGTCCTCGCTTCGCTGAGGCTATCCTCTGAGTAATCCACGGGACTCCGGTAATGGTAAGACAGGAAGAAGAGTCGAAGGACCTCCGGATGCCAGTCTTCAAGGATTCTCTTGACGGTTAGAAAGTTTCCGAGAGATTTGGACATCTTTTCCTTATTGATATTGACGAAGCCGTTGTGAACCCAGTATCGGACAAAGGTCTTTCCGGTGGCCGCTTCGGATTGAGCCATTTCATTTTCGTGGTGAGGAAAAATGAGATCCCTTCCGCCCCCGTGGATATCCAGGGTCTCGCCTAAATACTTCTGGCTCATCACAGAACATTCGATATGCCAGCCCGGTCTTCCTTTTCCCCAGGGGCTTTCCCAAAAGGGCTCCCCGGGTTTGCTGGCTTTCCAAAGGGCGAAGTCGAGCGGGTATTCTTTCTTCTCGTCAATCTCAACCCGGGCCCCGGCCTGCATCTCTTCCAAATCCCTCTTGGAGAGTTTTCCGTAATCTTTGAATTTTCGGACAGAGAAAAAGACATCCCCGCCGCTCGGGTAGGCAAGCCCTTTTTCAACGAGGACCGAAATCAACCGGATCATTTCCGGGATATGCTCTGTGGCTTTGGGTTCAACCGAAGGTTTTTCCAGGCCCAGCCTTCCCATATCGGTGTTAAATTCAGCAATGTATTTTTCAGCGATGGCTTTGGTGTCTACGCCCTCCTCGTTGGCCCGCTTGATGATCTTGTCATCGATATCCGTGAAGTTTCGAACGAAGGTGACATCGTAACCGCGGTACTGAAAATAGCGATAGATCGTATCGAAGACGATCGCAGAGCGGGCATGACCGATATGGCTGAGATCATAGACCGTCACCCCGCAGACATACATGCCCACTTTTTTATCATGAAGGGGGACGAAATCCTCTTTGTTGCCGGTCAGGGTATTGTGGAGGCGTAGGGTCATAGATTTAACGGCTAACTATTCAAGTTCAAATGTCAAAATCCAAATGTTCAAATCAATGACAAATGCTTAAATGCTACGCAGAAACCGTCATTTGAAGTTTGGAATTTGAACTTCATTTGAACTTGATTCACCTTCGGTTCATCACTTCGTGCGGTCTCTGACATTTGAAATTTAAGAAAGTTCCAACGCCATTTTCAACCTTCGGACGATCCTTTCCTTTCCGAGGAGAGGGAGTGTCCTGGCCAGCTCGGGTCCTCTTGTCTTCCCAGTGATCGCCGCTCGAAGAGGGGCATAGAGGCTTTTTCCTTTCCAGCCTGTTTTTTTTTCCAATTGAGAGAGCAAGGGGGTCTGTCCGGAGAATACGATTTCCGATGAAGTCTCCAATGCGCCGAGGACAGAACGCAGGGTTTCGCGATTCCTGGGGTCCTGGAGGAGGGTTTTGGCCCCATCCTCAAAGGAGAATTTTTCATCGAAGAAGATACCCAGATACTCGTCCATCTGTGAGAGGACGACAAGATTTTCTTTTAAAAGGCCCGAGATTTGTCTGAACCATTGACGATCGATTTCGTCAGTCCGTATCCCGGCCTTTTGAAGGTAGGGAATCAGAATTTCGGAAAGCTGTCCTTCCTCTTTCTCCCGGATGTAGAAACTGTTCAACCATTCCAATTTCTTACGATTGAAAATGGGAGCACTTTTTGAGACGTCTTGGATTGAGAATTCCTCTGACATTTCTTGGAGGGAAAGCGTTTCGTGGCCGGAAGGGGGCGTCCAGCCCAAAAGAATAAGATAATTCTCAAGGGCCTCCGGCAAAAAGCCTTCCTCTCGATATTGGGAGACGGCGGTAGCCCCATGGCGTTTGCTCAACGGGGACCGGTCCGGTCCGAGAATCAGAGGGTGGTGGGCGAAGAGAGGGGGCTGCCAGGAAAGGGCCTGGTAAAGGAGGATCTGCCGGGGGGTATTGGAGAGATGATCCTCCCCTCGGATGACGTGAGTGATGTTCATGGAGTGGTCATCAATGACGCAGGCAAAATTGTAAGCCGCCATGCCATCCGACCGGACGATGATAAAATCGCCAATACCCGCAGAATCGAAATTCATCTTTCCATGGATGAGGTCTTGAAACAGGATTGGCCCTCCTCCCACGTGAAATCGGAGGACGGGGTGAAGGCCGGACGATTCCATCTTAGCAATCTCCTCCTCGGAGAGAGAGCGGCACCGTCCGTCGTAGCGGGGCATCTTTCCTTTGGAGAGTTGTTCTTTTCGAAGGTTTTCCAGCCTCTCTTCGGAGCAAAAACACTTATAACTCTTTCCTCCTTGAGACAATCGACCAGCCAATTCACGATAGATGGCTGTGCGCTGGGATTGACGATAAGGGCCCACGGGTCCATCTCGGTCAGGACCTTCGTCCCAGAAAATTCCAAGCCATCTCAGGTCTTCAAAAATCCGATCGACGGAGATATCGTCCGATCTCTCTAAATCCGTATCTTCGATCCGAAGGACAAATGTCCCTTGATTTCGTTTTGCGAAGAGAAAATTGAATAGAGCCGTCCGACCATTTCCGATATGGAGAAGCCCCGTAGGGGCAGGCGCAAAGCGGACCCGAACATTGGCGCTCATAGAAGTCCTTGAAGAATGTCAAATGTCAAAGTTCGAATATGAAGCCCGCCCACAGAGCGGTGCTTCCCGGAAAGGAAATTTTCATTTATATTGTCCCCTTAACCCCCGTCTAGAAGACGGGGCTTGCGGGGCGCGTCCCGGCCAAATTAAATCCAAAGCTCAAATTCCGAAAATGTTTTACCTGCCTGCTGCAACCTAGGATTCCGGACTTTAGCATTCATTTGACATTTGGAATTTGAAATTTGGATTTGCGAAATATCCTTCAGCCTTCTTCCACCAGGGCGACGGCGTAGGCGGCAATCC
Organism: Thermodesulfobacteriota bacterium; assembly: GCA_049684675.1. Classification (GTDB taxonomy): domain Bacteria; phylum Desulfobacterota; class BSN033; order BSN033; family UBA1163; genus UBA1163. The sequence continues at coordinate 11,180 of JBAVGF010000299.1, forward strand.
CTTCTTCCCTACCGGTAAACCCCAATCCCTCTGTCGTGGTGGCCTTTACATTCACCCTCTCCGTCTCGATCTCCAGGACATCCGCAACCTCTTTCACCATTCTGGGGATGGTATCGAAGAATTTTGGTTTCTCGGCCACTAGGGTGGCGTCGATATTGACCGGGCGAAACCCCTTCTCCCTCACCTTGGTCAGCACCTTTTTTAGGAGAATCGTGCTCTTGATGTCTCTGTACTGCGGGTCCGTGTCCGGGAAATGTCTTCCGATATCTCCCTCTGCAACGGCTCCGAGCAAGGCATCGCAGATGGCATGGACGAGGACATCCGCATCGGAATGTCCCTTCAACCCGAAGAGATAGGGGATTCTTATGCCCCCCAAGATCAACGGCCGGCCTGAAACGAAGGGGTGAACGTCATATCCAAAGCCGACTCTCATCTGTTTTCTATCCCTCCTGTTGGCCCTTCTTTGGAAAGGATGTCCGTCTTGAGAAAGAGGTTGGCCAAAAACAGGTCTTCGGGGGTGGTGATCTTAATATTCGTGTAGGACCCCGGAAGGATATGGACCTTTACTCCCAGACGTTCGACAAGAGAGGCGTCATCCGTTCCAACAAACCCATCTTCTGCCGCCCGATAGTAGGCCTCTTTAATCACAGAGACCCGGAAGGTCTGCGGGGTCTGGATTTGCCAGAGGGATTCCCGATCCAGCGTCTTGAGAACGGTTCCATCCGGATTGGACACTTTAATCGTGTCCTTCACCGGCATGGCCAATACCACAGCCCCAACCCGCTCCGCAGAGTGAATGGTATCTTCGATCATCGCTTTGGTGACGAAAGGGCGGACCCCGTCGTGAATCGCCACCACGTCCGCGTCCTTCGGGAGAGCGTCAATTCCGTTTTTCACGGACTCTTGCCTTCGCTTTCCACCCGGGACAATCTGGGAGATTTTTTGAAATTTATATTGTTCAATGATTTCTTTCAGGCAGTAATCCATATCCTCCTGGCCCACCACGAGGAGGATGGAACGGATCAGAGGACAGGTCTCGAATTTATCAAGGGTATGAGCGAGGATGGGCTTCCCTCCCAAGGAGTGGAATTGTTTCTTCTTCCCCTCCATGAAGCGAAGTCCTTTCCCAGCGGAGACGATCACTGCGTCGGCCTTCATCGTTCAACAGTCAGAAAACCCCTCACCCCATCCCTCTCCCCCGAGGGGAGAGGGATGGGGTGAGGGGGAGGGGTTAAAATTCACTGTCCAGGGGGTAGTAAAAATCTTTCCCCTTGGTCTCACGATTTGCCTCCTCCTTGATCCGAGCGAAGATCATTCTTCCCGCAGGGGTTTGGAGAACGCTGGTGACGACGACATCGATCGTCTTGCCCATCTGTCTCCTTCCGTTATCGACCACGATCATCGTTCCGTCGTCGAGGTAGGCCACCCCCTGCCCGATTTCTTTTCCTTCCTTCAGGATTTTGACATTGATCTCCTCTCCGGGAAGGACCACAGGTTTTATAGAATTGGCTAACTCATTGATGTTGAGCACCTCGATCCCCTGGAGCTCCGCCACTTTATTGAGGTTGGAGTCATTGGTGATGATCTTCCCGCGCACCTCTTTAGCCAATTCAATCAATTTCGAGTCGACCTCTTTGACCGCAGGAAAATCCTTGTCCACAATTCGAACATCCACAGTGGCCTGTTTTTGGATATGGTGGAGAACTTCCAAACCCCTTTTGCCTCTCGTCCGTTTGATGGAGTCCGAGGAGTCGGCAATGTGCTGGAGTTCATTCAAAACGAATTGGGGAATGATCAACGCCCCCTCGATAAACCCGGTTTCTGTGATGTCGGCGATGCGGCCGTCAATGATCACACTGGTATCCAAAATCTTCGCGTTCCCACTTTGAGGGTGATTTTTTGAGAAGACTTTCCAGTTGGGCAGGTGAATCTCTTCTCCCTTCTTAAAGCCGATTCGGAGACCCATATATCCACAAATCCCATAGAGTAACCCTAATAGGGGAGGAACCGTTTCTTGATGGTTATAGAGATTGGAGAAAAAAACGTTGGAGAGGAGATTAGCCACCATGATGCCGAGGATCAAACCGATGAAGCTTCCCAGGAGGTTTTTCGAAGGAATCTTTTTCAATCCCTTCTCGGCCAGAAGGGTCAAGGCTGCAAGGAGAAGTCCGCCGATGAACCCCAGGAGAGGGATCGGGGGAGAAGGAGAAATTCCCTGGATGAGAAAATACCCGCTGATTCCGCAGATAAGGAATAATAAGATACGAAGAATCCATGAGCCCAACCTGTTCACCTCCTTTCCATGATTGGATGATATGAGAAGACATTTCAATTAAAACGAAGGATAAGGATTTGTGAGAGGTTATGATCCAAAGATCGAAGTGATCACCCTCAAAATATCCGTCTCTTTTACATCCCGGGCGATGGCCAGTTCCTTGACCAGGAGATTTTTGGCGGTGTCCATAATTTTCCTCTCGCCGAAGGAAAGTTCTTTCTCTTCTTTGAGAAGATGGAGATCTCGGAGTACTTCCGCAATACCGTAAATCGACCCCGTGTTGATTTTTTCCATATACTCGCGGTATCTCCGATTCCAGGTCTGATTATCGACGGTGACATCCCGGTCCTTCAGGATTCCGATGACCTTCCGGACGTCAATTTTCCGGATGACCCCCCTCAGTTTGGCCGCCTCTACATTATCCCGGGGGATCATAATGGTCATCCCGTTTTCCAAAATTCGGAGGATGAAAAACATCTGTTCTTTACCGGAGATCTGCTTGATCTCAATGGCTTCAATGATTCCAACACCGTGTCCTGGGTAAACCGCTTTATCACCGATCTGAAACATAAAATGAATACCTCCTTTCTGGCAGTAAGAAAAAAAGTAATTTCAACTTAGGGACGGGCGACGCCATGGCAACGGAGAGAACCTCAGGTCCCTTCACGCCGTTAGAAATGATGCCCCGCTCGGTTTCGAGTCGCAACGACTGGAATTTCTAACGGGGTTCACTCTTGGCCAATTTCAAAATGTCGTTGACATCGGGGTTTTTCCCTTGGATCAGCCTGCCCGTTGAGGCATCGATTCCAAAAAAGGCTGAAACTCGAATCTCGCCTTTCACCTCTCCTCGTTCTCCAAATCCGCCGGGCCGGACCACTTCCATCACATCTCCCACCTTGAGACCGGTTAATTTTCCGGCATTCATGTAGACTTCTTCACCCTCTACCTTGGTGATCCGACAAAACCAATCCATGCCATCTAATTCTTTGGCAAGGGAGCGTCCCAGGGAAGCGATGGCAAGGTCGATCGCCTTGACCCTGGCCCTCTCTTCGGAAAAGGACCCCTTTTCCTTGGCCGCGAAGATAGGATTACTGGCGGATAGGGTTTTAAGGGTTTTACCAGAAAAGGTGTCTACTAACCTTATGTCTATTTTGATAATGGCCGAAGCCGTTCCTTCTTGATCAGCCGTTGTTTTCGTGGCGAAGACATAGGGGCCTGAGAGCTGCCCGACGACAAGGGCACGGACCCCGAATATCTCGTTGAGGTATTGGAGGACTTCGGGTGTCTCAAGGCCCTTTGAATCCAATTCCTTTTTTCCCAGAAAATCTTTGACCGTTTGATAGTCGGTAAAGAGGACCTGGAGAGACCTCCGGTTTACCTCTTTCATCAGCTTTTCAGCGACCCAGTCTCCCAACACCTCTTCACCCTCAGCGGTCCGATCATCGAAATAAGGGATCAAAACCCTTTTCTTTAAGCTCGGGGACGTCGGTTTCGATGGAGATACGACAGGACCCTCCTCCTCTACGGAAGAGGGTGCTTTTGCAGAAGGTGCGGGGACTTCTTTTTTAACTTCCGCAGTCTGCACGGCCGGGGTCGCAAAGGCTTCCCTATTGGAAAGGTATTCATTAACGGGAACATAGAGGTATCTGGGTTGATCCCTTCCCTCCGAGGCCTTCGGGTTTAAGACTTTGACGTATTCTTCCTTATCGATGATGACTACTTCTTTATCCAGCAATTCTTTCATTTTTGCCTTGTAAGGGGGTCCTTTTTTAATTGGAAACCAGGACGGCATGGAACAGGCAAAAACAAAAAAAAGGAAAAAGAAGAAAATGAAGAAAAGTGAAAGGCGGGACTTGGACACTTTGGAAACCTTTTTCCCTTTTTCAATCAGCACGTATAACTATACACTAAAAATATGAAAAAATCAATTGTATTTCGCATGAAATTTAGTAACTTTCTGTCCCAATCTTTAGAATGACTGAAAAACTGATTTGGGGGGTTTCCCTCACATAAAATACCAAATCTTTTCACTATGTTAAACTCTTAAGAGCCTCTATAGGCGCCTCTATTCTTCTGTTTCCCAAAAAAAAGGACAGGGTTTGAATTTTGGAACCCTGTCCGTTTCAAGTTTAAATACTTAATTGTCGGACAAAACCCTATTACTTATTTAGCCTTTGGTTTTGCCTCCACCATCTTCATCTTCTTGCCGCAAGTGCAGTTACCCGGATTCTGGCTGATTGTGTCGCATTTGCATTCGGGTCCGCAATCGCAAACATATTTCCCCTTACTCACAAAGGGCTTATTCCTTGACTCCACCGTAATTTTTCCCTTCTCAACCTTCGTCACCTTTGTCTTTACCAGGTCTTTGTCACATGTGCACTTGCCGGGGTTCCTTGACATCGTGTCACATGCACAACCTTCACCGCAGGCACATACGTAGAGTTCATCTCCAACCTTTGCAGTCATCTTGGTCTTGTCGGCGATGGCGAGGCTTGCAAGAGCGAGGGTAAACACAAGAGTGAGAATGAGCAGCTTCTTCATTCAGTATCACCTCCTTTCGATTTCTATAACGCTCGAACACTAACCCATAGGGTTGATAAAATCAACGTAAAGAATTTTTTTCCCTGGATTCAAATTATTTTCTCGAAAAATAAAGTTGGGTGATGAACCTCAATGAGGGGAGAGAAGGAAGGCTTCTACTTTTTGGATATCTTCAGGGGTGTCCACGCATAGGGGCTCATAATCGACAGGAGTGACTTTTATAGGGTGCCCGTTTTCTAATGCCCGAAGCTGTTCGAGTTTCTCAAGCTTTTCGAGAGGGGTGGGCTTCATTTTTGAGAATTGGAGGAGAAATTTCCGCCGGAATACATAGACGCCGATGTGTTTAAACACTCTCTTTGGGAGAGGCCTATTCGTTCCGAAGGGGTTGGATTCCAAACGTCCTATCTGGAGATCCCGGGGGAAAGGGATAGGAGAACGGGAGAAATAGAGAGCGAAATTCTTTTGGTCCGCAACAACCTTTACGATATGCGGATTAAGCCAATCTCTCACCTCCTCAATCCTGGTCATGAGAGTGGACAACTGGAGGGTATCGTCGGTCAGGAGCGGGCGTATCGCATTATCAATGATATCTCCTTTAATCAGGGGCTCGTCTCCCTGGACATTGACGATGATTTCTGATTTCAGTTTCTTGGCAACTTCTGCCACCCGGTCAGTCCCGGTGAAATGGGTTGGAGAGGTCATGACGGCTTTTCCGCCGAAAGATTTTACGACCTCTGATATTCTTTCATCGTCGGTAGCGACGATTACCTCGTCAATCAGCTTTGATTGGCAAACTCCCTCGTAGACGTATTGGATCATCGGTTTGCCGAGAATATCGGCAAGTGGTTTTCCCTCGAAGCGGGTGGAACCATACCGTGCCGGGATCACCGCAGAGATTTTGGTTTGGGTCTTTTTCATTTTAGTTCTGTCTCAATTAAATCAAATTAGGATGGTGCTGTCAACCTCCTCCTCAAACGTGCACATTCTAAAGCATTGGAATCCGGCTGTTTGTCCCGTTCCCACCTACTTCCATTCGATTATGACACAGTCTCTCGGCAGAGAGGGATGGGGTGAGGCGAAAAATTTTACTTGACTTCTCTAAACGATTTTGATAGCCTCCCTTACATTCTCAGGGTGGGTTATACAACAATCCTTCAAGAAACTCGATACAAAAAAAGATGTAGCCTCCAGATGCTTATTCCTGCTGCAGTTCAGTTTTTGGAGGGAAAAATGAAAAGATTCTTCCAGAAAATCCTCTATCCTTATTGTAAGCTCTAAGGGAGATTTTCCGTTCCTTAGAGCCTTCCGCAAATTCCTCTCTCATAAATCGAGAGACTCTAATTGTCAAAGATAAAAAACCTGTTTGAAAAGGACAACATTCCTTAAACCGTCAAAAGGAGTTTTTTAACGGCCTGGTAAAACCCCAGACTGACCCGTAAGAAGAACAGATCCGTGGTGAAGGTATTCAAGGATATGGGGATATTATAAAGGGCCGGAGAAAGAAGAAGCTTCATCAAAAGCTCTCTTGGAGGTGCTATGAAACTGGATATGCACTTTCACGTGGTAGGAAGAGGGAACGATATCAGTCAAGTCAGCGAGAATGTATTCTTCTATCCAGAAGACAACAATACTCTTCTCACACGAGTGCTGTACAAGCTGGTGGAGAAGGAGCTCGAAAAGCTTGGCGCAGACTTTGACCAAAGCGGAACGATCGATACCAATGAGTACTTCAACCTGATTTATAAATCTCTCAGCACATCTGAAGAGATCGATGGGGTGGTTTTGCTCGGGCTGGATGCTCTCTATGACCCAGAATCGGGCATCGTGGATGAGGTCAAGACTGACCTCTGGGTTTCTAACAGGTTTTTAGCCAAGAAGGTAAGAGAACTGAATGACCGGCTGATGAATGAGACGGATCTCCGGAAGAAATTTTTTTGGGGTGCATCCGTCAGCCCAAATCGAAAAGACTGGAGAGAGGAGATGGAGTTTGTGGTCAACGATCCGAACGCGGTGCTTATGAAACTGATCCCTTCAGTGCAACACATCAATCTTCGAGACCCCAGACATAAAGATTATTACCAAACCCTGGCCAGGAGTCAAATGCCTTTGCTCTGCCATGTCGGGCCCGAGTATTCCTTTCCAGAGGGCATCCGGGAGCGAGAACGAGACAATTTCAGATTCCTGGACAAACCCTTGCAACACGGCGTCACGGTGATCGCCGCCCACTGTGCCACTCCGGTCTTTCCCATCGACAAGGATGAAACAAAAGAATTCTACGCTTTCATGAAAAGCGCAAACTCGGCCAACAAGATTCGGCTTTGGGGAGATACCTCCGCTTTTTCCTTATTAACCCGGATTCCCATTCTGAAAGAAATCCTCGATACATTTCCCCCTGAATGGCTTGTCCACGGTTCAGACTTTCCTATACCGATTGAGGGGTGGGCACATCTTCCAGGACTTACCCACGATATTACGTTCGAGGAATACAAAAAGATGAAGAATACGACGAACCTCCTGGACAAGGATGTGATCATCAAAAAGGCCCATGGGTTTTCGGATTCTATCCTTGAGAA
>JBAVGF010000300.1:0-6336 GCA_049684675.1 Thermodesulfobacteriota bacterium
CTGCTGGAAGACATTGACTCTAAATCGCCCCATGCCGTAAACCTCATAGCCCATATCCACTTCGCGATTCTTGATAAACCGCTCCTTCTGCCAGTCGTTCATCAAACCGAAAGCCATCTTCGACAAATCATTATGATCGAAGGGCTTCGATTCGTTCCAGGGTCTCAAGGTGCCATTAACCCTGAAGATCGGGGGAGCCCCCTCCTTGATATGAACGTCAGAGGCTTCCTGGGAAAGGGCTTCCAAAAGGATCTGATTTAAATCCATCTTCTTCTCCTTCCTCGTCTCATCCCATCGATCCCGATTTGGCGATGCGAAAGTTCTCAAGGATCTCTTTCTCCATCTGCTCCAGGACCTTGGGATTCTCTTTTAAAAACTGCTTTGCGTTCTCCCTTCCCTGACCGATGCGTTGGCCACCATAGGCATACCAGGTTCCGCTCTTCTCAATGATATTCTTTTCCGCAGCCAGGTCGAGGACATCTCCCTCTCTTGAAATACCCTCTCCGTGAATGAGGTCGAACTCTACCTCTTTGAACGGAGGGGCCACCTTGTTCTTCACCACACGAACCCTTGTTCGGCTGCCGATTACATCTTGGCCCTGCTTGATGGAAGCGATTCGTCGAATATCGAGCCGGACAGAGGAGTAAAATTTGAGGGCATTGCCTCCGGTGGTCGTCTCCGGATTTCCGAACATGATCCCGATTTTCATTCGAATCTGGTTAACGAAGACCACGATCGTATTCGACTTGCTGATGGTGGCTGTCAATTTTCTCAGGGCTTGAGACATCAGTCTGGCCTGAAGCCCCATATGGGCGTCGCCCATATCTCCTTCAATCTCCGCCTTGGGAACCAGGGCGGCGACCGAGTCGATGACGATCACATCCACGGCGCCACTCCGAACCAGAATCTCTGTAATCTCCAATGCCTGTTCTCCAGTGTCAGGCTGGGAGATCAGTAGGTCGTCGATTTTCACACCCAACTTCTTTGCGTATTTAACATCTAAGGCATGCTCTGCATCAATGAATGCAGCAACCCCTCCTTTCTTCTGCGCTTCCGAAACGACATGCAGGGCTAAGGTCGTCTTGCCAGAAGCCTCGGGGCCGAAAATCTCGACTACCCGTCCCTTTGGCAATCCTCCAACCCCCAGGGCAAGATCTAAGGAGAGGGATCCCGTCGAGATGATGGGAATCTCTCCGAGGATTGCATCCGCACCCAATTTCATAATGGCGCCTTTCCCGTATTGCCTTTCGATCTGGGTGACGGCTAATTCCACCGCCTTGCCTTTACTCGAATCTACTTTGGGCTCTGTTTTTGAATCTGCTTTCATCATCAACGCCCCCTTATTTCAGATTTTAGATTTGAGATTTTTCAATCTGCAATCCGCAATCCTCATTCTGCAATTCATGAGCCTCCTAATTTCACATCTCCTAAGGGTGTATAAATCGGACCCGAAGGTCTCAAATCGCTTTTAAATAAGACCACCCTCTCCACTCGAAGATCTCCAAACTCCTCCTCTTTATGTTTCTCCATCCTCCCCGCCAACTCCTCTTTCCCTCGGCTCGATTTCATCCTTCCCAGGGTCAAGTGAGGGTGGAAGGGGCGATCTTCAGGTTGAAATCCAATTTTTTCTAATTGAGTCTCTATCTGTTTCTGAAGCGAAGTGAGGGCTTCCCTCTCTTCAACCAATCCCATCCAGATCACCCTTGGGTTTTTCAATTGGGGGAAGGCCCCTACCCCTCGAACCTTAAGAGAAAATGGTAAAGTACTCCGGATGGGTTCGTCAATCGATTTGAAGATGGAATCAATCCTCGACTCTTCAATGCTTCCAAAAAATTTTAGAGTAAGGTGGATCTTTTCAGGACTCACCCACCGCACATCTGCGTGAGCTGACCTTAAGTCTCCCTGAACCTCCTCGATCTTTTTGAGAATCGGTTTCGGAAGCTCAATTGCCAGAAAGGATCGAATCAATCAAAAATCCTTTCATAGTCCACCCTCCCCCCCTATAACAAGGGGAACCTGTGAAAAAATTGCTATTAAGAAAGGGAGGTCAGGCAGGGGTATCGGAGAAGCTTTACAGCGACACCTTTCTCAGCGCTAATGACAAGGCCAAAAGCCTTGCAAAGTCGGTTATCTAACGTGGCCTATGACCCTTGCCTCCTAATGATCGCTTGGTAAAGCTTCGGAGATATCCCTGCCCGACATCTTACACAAGTCATTATATCACGCCTTCAGGGGGGCGACGGGGAATTATTGCTTTTGATGTTAACACACCCATAAAAAAAGTCAATGAGAAAAACCCCTTAGAAGTACTAATAAAAAGGCCTCTCCCCGGAACAAGGGAAAGGCCTTTTGTACCCTCTATCCCATACCATGAATCGATTATTTCCAATAGCGATCGTTGGAGAGACGCTCCTCAATATTGATTTTATAAAATTCCTGGAGAGGCCTGAGGACTTCTCTATCCTTCTCATAGACCTCTTTGAGAGCGTTTCTAACGACCTGGGCCCCCTTGGGCGTCATCTTTCCAAGGGGTGGACGGCACGGCCCAGATGGCAATCCGAGGCCTTTCATAATGGTCTTGATGGCTAATGGGTTTCTAAATTTACACGGGACGTCAAATCCTTCATAAGATTCGACGGTTGTAACCGTCACCACTTTGAAAAGGGGATCCAGAATATCTTTCATCCGATTGGCCCTCTCCATATTTCCAATCCGTATTGCTTTCACCATCTCACCGATGGGGCCCGGAACGATATTTGACGTCACCGAGACCACTCCAGAGGCACGAATATCATTCCGGGTCATCATCTCAAAGGTCTTATCATCATCCCCGGAAAGAATATCAAAGTCCTCTCCGCACAGGGTTCTCGTCTTAGCCATCCGATCAAGATCTCCAGTGGCCTCTTTTACCGACCTCACATTCTTAAACTTGCGATGAAGGATGGCCAGGTCCTCCACCTCCAATTTCGTCCCTGTCCTTCCAGGGACCACGTAGGGCATGACGAAGGCCTTGCGGAATGCCTTTGCAATCACTTCGTAGTACTGGGTCCTCAGCTCGAGGGAAGAGGGCCCATTATAATAACAATCTACAAGCAGGGCTCCCTGGGCTCCGACCTCTACGGCATGTTTTGTTCCTCGAAGCGCCTCTCTCGTGGAGTTCGAACCTGTCCCTGCCATGACAAAGGCTTTTCCTTTTGCTAATTTGGCCGTCCTCGTAATCACGCGATCATGCTCCTTCCAGTCCAACGTGGGAGATTCACCCGTCGTTCCAGTGGGGATGAGATTCGCCCCATTCTCCATCTGGAACTGAACATTCTTCTCCAGACCTTCAAAATCGACTTCCCCTTTTCGATTAAAAGGTGTCACCATAGCTGTCCAACAACCCTCAAACCTCTCGAGTTTCATTAAAACCTCCTCCTCTCGTAGCGCCCCCATTTATTGGGGGCGAATTAATCGTCGGCAGTAAATACCGACGATTCTTCTATTATGAAGGAAAAGAATAAAATTTCAAGAAGAAAAGATTCACAAGCTTATTTTTCTGAAACCTTTCTGCTCACAGGGACAAGTTCGGCATTCTCCCTTATGGGTCAGGCTGAAGAATTATGTTGACTTTCCTAAGTTGTGGTATTAGAATTACCACGTGGTAATTGCATTACCACGATCCCAACAAATGATCTGATGGAAGGGAGGGATTTGAATGTTTGGAGAATTCATAAAGGAGAGAAGGATCGCTAAGAGCATAGGCCTAAGGGAATTCTGCAAACGATTAGAAATAGATGCCAGTAACTGGAGCAAAATTGAACGAGGTCTGCATGCCCCCCCACAGGATGACGGGAGGTTGAGGAAAATAGCACGCGTGCTCGAAATCAAAATCGGCTCTTCCTTATGGAAAGAGATGAAAGACAAGGCGAATATTGATGCTGGCATCATACCGGAAGATATTTTGTCTGATGAAAAGGTATTAAACTCGCTGCCCATGTTCTTCCGAACCATAAGGAGCGAAAAACCTACTCCTGAAGACTTGGATAAATTAATCGACATGATCAAAAAGGAGTAGCCCTTTGGATTTCAGCGAGTTCAAGTGCAGATGGATTGAGCCGGCATCTATGATGGAGATATTGCCATTGCCCAACAACAATCCGTTGCAGATCACGGAGACATTGTTATCGCTTTGTTAGGCGATGAAGCGACAGTAAAAAGATTTTATCGCAAGAACAAGATTATCCTTTTGCGCCCGGAAAACGATACGATGCAACCCATAAGGGTTACAGAAGGAAGCGATCTTAAAATCTTAGGCAAAGTCATTGCGACGTTGCACCGGATAGGAAACCACAGAGCGGCTTGACCGTCAAAAGAATTTCTTTTTAGAAAAAACTGATTGATCTCGACATAGCAATTGTAGATCCGAAGGGCCAGCTTCAGGTGGCTATTGAAATTAAAGGAAGCACGGATAAGGCAGGTTCCCAAACTCGCTTGGGAGAAACAAAGACATAGCGTTAGATGTCTTATTCATAGCTTGAGTGTTGTTCTTAAGGAAGGGAGTCAAAAAATGAGGATATTCCTAGAAAGTGAGGAATACTGGTTTGAGGATTTTAAAGTCGATAACCTAACTCAGGCTATATCTGAATTAAAGACCTTGTACCGAAATTGCAAAGAGGCTTTTAAAGAAGACGGGGTCGTTCGCAAGATAGGCGTTATTATCGAATAGTACAGGGCTTAGGTCCCTTAAGACTTAGCGCGTTTAGGGTAACCCGCTGACAAGGGAGGGACTCCGGGGACGTACTTAAGTTATTTAAATAACTGAGGTGGGACGCAAGTTCTAAAAGATCTTAAGGTACTTCTTCAAATCTGCCTTTTTGTCAGGCTCACCGCCAAATGGCGTAATGTTCCGCTTATGGAGAACGGAAATATTTATTCTGAGGATTACTGATTCGACGGCTATCCAGGCGGTCGAGGATTTGGATAAGCCTCTTTTTGCGTGCGTTGGTCTTCCGGAGTTCGGACAAATAGCTTTTCCATTCATTCTCCTTTTCCAGTTTTTTCAGAAAATTGTGGACCTTCCTTAAGTACATAGCTGCGGCTTCATAGGCTTTTGGCTGCGTCAAGGCAATCTGTTTTTCAGCAAGATTTTTCCAGATCGCAATAGCTCGATCAGGATAAAGGTTTACCACTGCACCCGCGATCTTATCTTCTTGATAACCATCCCCTCCCCAGAAGACCTGCTTCTTTGATTTGAGTTGGTCATACCAACGGAGAACATCATCTGCCCGTTTTTCTTCAATCGCAATGTCAATGAGTACATCGCTCATTGGAAATTCATTCTTCCGGCTCTCTCGATTCTCCTTTAATCCTGTTTCAGACAACGGCCAGGAGGGATCTGATTGAGGAAGTTTACCGGTCTCCAGATAAAGGATGGCTGCTGCTCGGACCTCCGGCCACACTTTTGCCTTCTCTGCCGCTTTTTTCATATCTTGGAAGGTATGGAGCGAGGGCGATTGAAGAAAATCCTCGGCCCGAAAAGCTGCAACTTTAACCCAATCTCCTTTTCTTTCCGTCATTTCGCTTAAAGTATCCTTCAACTGTTTGGCGATCCCCGGCCATTTTTTCTCGGTGGCTCTCACCCCTTTGAAAATCCATTGTCCGGCTTCCTCATAACGTTTGGCTTTTCTCAGTGCGTCTACAAGACGAGGATAGCTCTCCGTCTTCACTGCCTCCTGTTCGCAGATAGGGATAATCTCTTCATGTCGGCCTGCATTTTCAAGGGCCTGAATAATCCAATCACTTAATCGATCTCTCTGATAATCCTTTGAGAAATTGGCCTCATCTCTCGCAGATTTGAATTCGTTTAAACGTTGGATAAGCTTATCACCTACAACACTCCAGTCTGAAGCCCTCCGCTTATTCTCCCAAAACGATTCTGATCCGTAACAGAGATCGTAGTTATCCTTTAACTCCGCATCTATCACCCAGAGCATCTGGTCTACCGCAGAAAGAGAAGATTGGGGAAGTGCCAGGAAAACGATATCCAGACAGGAGGAGATTTCAATGCCCGTTTCTCCTTCATCATCACTCATTTCCACCTGCCTGATTCCTGTTTCCAAAAGCTCTTTTCCCAAAACAACGACTTCATCTGCGTGTCCATTTGCCAAAAGAGACTCCAGGCGATCCTTCACCCGCGAATAATCGGGAACATATCCTTCATTGTTCCAGTGATTTCTCCATCCGGGTCTAGAACTTAGTTCATGGATTTCTTTCCTTGCCGCGCTCACCAGTGTTTTGACGGATCCCTTTGAAAGGTTTTGTCTGTCCTGCAGATCCTCGCGAACACTTGGGTAT